>NZ_JBGLYK010000300.1:0-5311 GCF_047304025.1 Pseudomonas sp. Pseusp97
CCCCCCCCCCCCCCATCATGGGGGGTGCGGCGGGGGGGCTGTGTGTGGGCGTTTCGGGCTGTTGCTTTCCCCCCCCTACAGGAGTGCCAGCAGGAACGGGGAAGATCAGCGCGCCAGCGCATCCTCCGGCGATTCGTGGCGGCGGTAGGGGAAGACGTCGATTACCTTGCCCGCGCGAATCTGCTCCTGCAGCCCCTTCCAGTAGTCCGCATCGAACAGGTTGCCGTGCAGCTTGGCGAATTGCCGGCGCAGCTTCAGGTCGACGAATAGGAAGCGCGGGAACTCTTCCGGGAATACATCCATCGGCCCCACTGAATACCAGGGCTCGGAGGACATCTCGTCCTCCTCGTAGCGCGCCGGCGGGATGTGACGGAAGTTCACCTCGGTCAGGTAGCTGATCTCGTCGTAGTCATAGAACACCACGCGGCCGTGGCGGGTGACGCCGAAATTCTTCAGCAGCATGTCGCCGGGGAAGATATTCGCCGCCGCCAGTTGCTTGATCGCCAGGCCGTAGTCCTTCAGCGCCTCTTCCACCTGCGCCGGGGTGGCGTGTTCCAGGTAGATGTTCAGCGGGGTCATGCGGCGCTCGGTCCAGCAGTGGCGGATCAGCACCACGTCGCCTTCCAGCATCACGGTGGAGGGGGCGACGTCGAGCAGTTCGGCAAGGCAGTCCGGGTCGAACTTGCCCACCGGGAAGCGGAAGTCGGCGAATTGCTGGGTGTCGGCCAGCCGTCCCACGCGGTCGTGATTCTTCACCAACTGGTACTTCTGGATCACCGTGGCGTGGTCGACGGTCTTGGCCGGGTTGAAGTTGTCCTTGATGATCTTGAACACGGTGTTGAAGCCCGGCAGGGTGAACACACTCATCACCATGCCGCGCACGCCGGGGGCCATGACGAAGCGGTCATCGGTGGTCGCCAGGTGGTTGATCAGCGCGCGGTAGAACTCGCTCTTGCCCTGCTTGTAGAAGCCGATGGAGGTGTACAGCTCGGCGATGTGCTTGCCCGGCAGCAGGCGCTTGAGGAAGGCGACCATCTCGGCCGGCACCGGCGCATCGACCATGAAGTAGGAGCGGGTGAAGGAGAAGATGATCGAGACTTCCGCCTCGTCGGTGATCACGGTGTCGAACTGGATGCCGCGTCCCTCGTGGTGCACCAGCGGGAACACCAGCGGCCACTGCTCCTCGGGGGTGAACAGGCGGCCCACCAGGTAGGCGCCCTTGTTGCGGTAGAACACCGAGCCGATCAGCTCGATGGTCAGGGTCGGGTCCTTGCACACCCAGTCCGGCAGGTTGGCGTGCAGCAGGTTGTCCATGCGCTCCAGGTCGCGCTCGCGGTCGTCGTAGTCCACGGCGAAACGGTAGTCGTCGAAGATGCTTTCCAGCGCCTGGCGCAGCTTGCCGCCGGGGCGGTAGATGCGCGTGTGCGGATCGCGCGAATGGGCGCGCAGCGAGGGGCGGGTGGTGTGCACGAACATCGTGCCGTCGCTGATGTTGTCGTGGCTGAACAGGCCGCAGAAGATCGAATTGAACCAGGTTTCCGCCAGTTCGTCGTCCAGTCGCGGGTCGATCAGGGTGATGTAGGCGCTCTTGGCAATCGGCCAGCGTTCCACGTCCACCAGGTCGATGCCGGCCATGGCGCGGGTCAGGCGGCCCACGGTCTCGGCGACCATTTCCTCGTAGAGGTCGATACGTTCGGAAGAGGCGCGCTGGGCCTCCTGCCACTGCGCCTGCTCGAAGCGCGCGGGCGCCCCGGCGGTGATCTGGTGGAACCGCGCGCGATAGTCGTCGAAGCCTTCGAGGATCAGGGTCGCGATCTCGGTCGCTGGCCAGTGCTGAGCCATGGGAGCGCCTCTGCAGAGTTCTTGTGCAGCGAGCTTAGCCAGGGGGAACGGCGAGGGAAAGGGCGATTTCGCCAGCGGATCCTGGCGCTTTCCGGCAAATTTAGCGCGTATGCTGGTCGACCATGCTCTCGGATAAAGAGCCCTTGGAAAAGCCCTTCGGCAAGGAGCCGGCACGCAATGGAAGACTTTCGCATCGAGCGCTGCACCGAGCAGCACATCAATGGCCTCGCCGCCCTCTACAACGATCCGGCAGTGGCCCGCCAGGTTCTGCAGATGCCCTACCAGGCGCCGGAAATGTGGCGCAAGCGGCTGGTGCTGGATGACGAGCGCCGCGTCACCTTGATGGCAATGCACCAGGATCAGGTGATCGGCAGCGCCAGCCTGGAACAGTTTCCCCGCGTGCGCCGTGGCCATTGCGGCAGCATCGGCATGGGAATCGCCGTTGCCTGGCAGGGGCGCGGAGTCGGCACGCGGCTGCTGGCCGAGCTGATGGAGGTGGCCGATAACTGGATGGGCCTGCGCCGAGTCGAGCTGACTGTCTATACCGACAACGCGCCGGCCATTGCGCTGTACCGCAAGTTCGGCTTCGAAGTGGAAGGAACGCTGCGTGAATTCGCCCTGCGCGATGGGGCTTACGCCGACGTGCTGAGCATGGCCCGGCTGCGCCGCAACTGACGGTGGACTTTGAAAGTCAGCTATGGATGGATGCTGTTTTCCACCGGCGTAGGCTGGTGGCTTGCCTGCCCTGGAGTTTCTTGCGATGAACGTCGCTGCCTTGTTGAACCTGCTCGCCCTGGCCGCCATCTGGGGCGCCAGCTTCCTGTTCATGCGCCAACTGGTGCCCGCCATCGGTGTGATGCCGACGGCCTTCTTCCGGGTGTTTCTCTCTGCCATCGGTCTGGTGGTGATCCTGCTGGCGATGGGCACACGCTGGGACTTTCGCGGCAAGTTCACGCGCATCCTGACGATCGGCGTGATCAGCTCGGGTATCCCGGTGCTGATGTACAGCCTGGCGGCGCAGACGCTGCCGGCGGGCTATTCGGCAATCTTCAACGCCACTACGCCGCTGATGGGCGTGCTGATCGGTTCGCTGTTCTTCGGCGAGTCACTGACCGGCGCCAAGGCGGGCGGCGTGCTGCTGGGGCTGGCCGGTGTGGCGGTGCTGACCCGCGCCGGCCCGGTGCCCTTTGACGCGGGGTTGCTGTGGGGCGCCGCCGCCTGCCTGGTGGCAACGACCTGCTACGGTTTCGCCGGCTTCGTCACCAAGCGCTGGATCAACGACCGGGGCGGACTGGACTTCGGCGTTTCCGCTTTGGGCAGCCAGACCGGCGCGACCTTGTGCCTGCTGCCGTTCTTCCTCGGCACCAGCCTGGACATGCCGCTGGCACCGCTGGCCGAGCCGAAGATTCTGCTGGCGCTGGCCGGGCTGGGCTTCCTCTGCACGTCCTTCGCCTATGTCCTGTACTTCCGCCTGCTGGCCAGCATCGGTCCGCTGAAGACCATGACGGTGACCTTCCTGATCCCGCCGTTCGGGGTCTTCTGGGGCGTGCTGTTGCTGGATGAGTCGCTGTCCTGGGCGCACTTGCAGGGCGGCGTTCTGATCGCCCTGGCGCTGTGGCTGGTGCTGCGCCCGGCGCCGCAGCCGAAGGTGGAGGCGGCGGGGTGAGGCTCAAGAGGAGTTCTCTGATAGCACTTACCGAAGGGGCGCCCTCTCCCCAGCCCTGGCTGCGCGCCCCGCTCCGAAGGGAAAGGGGGCCGTTCTCGGCGAGGTTCGAGATCCGTGTTTTCCCCGTGATAACAAGGAGCCTCGCAACTTCCAGGCTGTGCCGGACAGTCCCCTCTCCCTTCAGGGAGAGGGTTAGGGAGAGGGCAAGCCCCCCCGCTCAGGACTGTCAGTTATCCACAACCCGCGCCGCCCCGGCGTCCCGTGCCGGAGCTGCCGGGCGAAACACCAGCATCAATCCCACCACGATCAGCCCCATGCCCAGCAGGCCGAGGGTGGACAGGCGATTGCCGAACACCGCGTAATCCATCAGCGCCGTGACCGCCGGCACCAGGTAGAACAGGCTGGTGACGTTGACCAGGTTGCCCGCCGCGATCATCCGGTAGAGCAGCACGGTGGCCAGCACCGAGACCATCAGCCCCATCCACAGCGCACTGAGGATGAACGCGGCGTTCCACTCCACATGCAGCGGCTGGAAGGGGGCGACGGCGAGGCACAGCAGGAGCCCGGCGATGTACTGCAGGGGCAGGGTGCCCAGCGGGTTCTCGCGGATGTTCTTCTGCAGGATTGAGCCGCCGGTGATCGACAGCAGCGCCAGCAGGCAGCAGGCCAGGCCGGCGAAGGTCAGGCCAGACAGACCGATGCTCTGGTAGACCACCATCACCAGCCCGATCAGCCCCAGCGCGAGGCCGGCCAGACGCGGCGCCGAATGCCGGCGTTCGAGCAGGAAGCTGGTCAGCATTGGTTGCACGCCCAGCACGGTGGCGATGACGCCAGGGGTGACGTGCAGGTCCAGCGCCATCAGGTAGAAGATCGGGTAGATGCCCAGCATCACCAGGCCGGTGAGCACGGCCTGGCGCACTTGCCTGCGCTCGCGCGGCCAGCGCAGGCCGATCAGCGGCGAGAGGATCAGCAGCGCCACCAGCGCGGTGCCGAAGCGGGCGATGAGGAAGACCATCGGCGAGGCGTGGGCCAGGCCCCACTTGCTGATGATCGCGGCGCTGCTCCACAGCAGCACGAACAGGGAGGTGCTGGCCAGGGCGGCCAGGGAGGAACGGTTGAACGAAATCATGCAATGCACCTGTCGTCAGGCAGATCACGACCGGCCTTCGATGGGCCGGACATATACCGGGAGCCGCGTCAGTGAGCCGCGGAACACCAGGCGATGGGAAACGCGTGTGGCGTCAGAAGCTCACGCCGGGTGGCGGGTAGGCCGCACCGGGAGGCGGAGGCGACGCGACAGCGACGACAGGAGGTGGGGGAGGGCAGGCCGCGCCCGCACCCGCGCCGCAGGCCGGGCAGGCTGCAACGTTGATTGCCGGATCGGGCAATGGGTATCGGGACATGGAAGGCGAACCTGTTCAGTGGGGCAGCAACCGGCTGCGTGGGCTGACTATAGCGGTGCGGATCGCTGATGGCGAGCGTTGCGCGAGTCGCGCGGCAAAGCGCGATTCCGGCGACGAAAACGACAACGCGAGCAGGACGCTCGTGTGCTGGTGCCGATCGTAGGAGCGAGCTTGCTCGCGAACGGGCCCCGCGACGGAATTGGTTCCGCGAGCAAGCTCGCTCCTACAGGGCGCTTGCCTCCTGCATCTATCAAGCGCTCAGGGTTGTCCGAGAAATCCGGCCCGGTGCAATCGACAGAAACGACAACCCGCCGCCCGGGGCGCCCGGTGTGAGGGAAGGGGGGGGCGTTATTTGGGGGGGTTTTTGGTGTTCAGGGTGGGGGGCGGCCGCGGGAGGGGT
>NZ_JBGLYK010000301.1:0-5298 GCF_047304025.1 Pseudomonas sp. Pseusp97
CTTTTGTCCGCGCTCGCTTGCGGGCGACCGTATGCCCCACCGGCGCGGGGGACCCGGGGTTCGCGAGCAAGCTCGCTCCTACAAAAGCAGAAGCCTCCCGAAGGCGGCTTGTTCGTTGCGCATCGAGGATCAGTCAGTGACCAGTACCGGCTTCGGCCGGCTGCTCAGCGTCGTGCCCACCGAGGCGACGATGATCGCGCCGATGGCGATCCACTGGTGCGAGGTCAGCTGTTCGCCGAGGAAGAACAACCCGGACAGCGCACCGAACGCCGGTTCGATGCTCATCAGCGTGCCGAAAGTACGCGCCGGCAGACGAGTCAGCGCGACCATTTCCAGGGTGTAGGGCAAGGCGCTGGAGAGGATCGCCACGCCCAGCAGCGCCGGGAACAGGCTGACATCCAGCAGCGCCATGCCGCTGTGGGCGAAGCCGATGGGAGCCACGCAGATCGCCGCGATGCTGATGCCCAGCGCCGCACCCTGCGCTCCCAGGTCGTTACCGGCACGCTGGCCGAAGATGATGTAGAGCCCCCAGCAGATACCCGCCCCCAGCGCCAGCGCAGCCCCCTTCGGATCGATGCCCGCGCCGAAGTCGGCAATCGGCAGCAGGAGCCCCAGGCCGACCACCGCCAGGGCGATCCAGAGGAAGTCCAGAGGCTTGCGCGAATAGAACAGCGCTACCGCCAGCGGCCCGGTGAACTCCAGCGCCACGGCGACGCCCAGCGGGATGGTCTGCAGCGCCATGTAGAACATCAGGTTCATCAGGCCGAGGTTGAGGCCATAGATGAACAGCGGCTTGAGCGGTTTGCCGCGCAACGAGGTGCGCCATGGACGCAGGATCGCCAGCAGGATGATCGCGGCGAAGATCAGCCGCATGGAGGTAACACCCTCCGCGCCGAGAACCGGAAACAGGCTCTTGGCAACCGACGCGCCGGTCTGGATCGAGGCCATCGAGACGATCAGGATAGCGATGGGGAAGACAGTGGAAAGAAAGCGAGAGCGAGGCATGATGCGGACCTGAACAGGCGTTGCAACGGTTGGGATTTCTTGATTGACTGTTATGCGCAACATAATGCGCAAAAAGGCCAGAATGAGCAATATACTGCCCAATAATTCCGAACGCCCCAGCGTGCTCGTGCACGTCGCCGATAACGTGAAGACCCACCGTCGCGGCGCCGGCTTCAGCCAGGATGCGCTGGCCAAGGCATCGGGCGTGAGCCGGCGGATGCTGGTCGGCATCGAGAGCGGCGATACCAATGTCAGCCTCGCCACCCTCGACCGCATCGCCGCTGCCCTGCAAGTCACCTTCGCCGACCTGGTGCGCCCGCCTTCCACCGGTGGCCTGACCCGCGTCGACGCCGTCGCCTGGGGCGGCCGGCAGCCCGACAGTCGCGGCACCCTCCTCGCCAGCACGCCTGCTTCGCGCCAGGCCGAACTCTGGCACTGGACGCTCGCCCCCGGCGACACCTACAACGCCGAGCCCGACGCCGAAGGCTGGTACGACATGGCCTACGTCATCGAAGGCCGACTGACCATCGTCCTCGCCGAGGAGACGGTGGAGGTCGAGGCCGGCGGGTTCCACGTGTTCAAGAGCAACCAGCCGTTTTCCTACCAGAACCATGGGGACGTGCTGTTGCGGTTCGTGCGGAACGTCGTGAACTGATTTTCACTGACAGGTTGATCGCGCAGACTCCGACCCCATCGCGGACGGAGTCCGCTCCTACGTCTCGGGCAGCGCCAGTGTTGACCTGTAGGAGCGAGCTTGCTCGCGAACCGCCTCACGCCGAACTTCCTATGCAGAGCAGACATAGTCGCCCCTTCACCTGCTCCAGAACTGTTGCCACAGCAACACTCGCCCAACACTTTGCTGTCCGCCCAGCGTCTCGACTGTTGGACAAAACAATCAAGGCATTGATTTAAAAGGAAATTAATTTCCGGCACAGCTTGTGCAGTGACCCAATCAGACAGACCCGAACGCCGGGTCGATTCATCTGCCGAGGTCGCTGTACTGCCATGCCCCAACTTCCCGAATCCGCCCACTACGACATCCGCGAGCCCAACGCGCAGCGGATCGGCTCCGACGCCGAGGCCATCGAAGTCGCCCACAAGGTCGCCGCCTTCCTGCTCGAAGGCGCCGCCGAGCGCGACCGCAACCGCGAAGTCCCGCCCGAGGTCGTCGAGGTCTACTCCAACAGCGGTCTGTGGGGCATCACCGTGCCCCGTGAGTTCGGCGGCGCCGAGGTGTCCTACGCGACCCTCGCCGAAGTCATTGCCATCATCTCCGCCGCCGACCCGTCGCTGGGGCAGATTCCGCAGAACCACTACTGCCTGCTGGAAGACATCCGCCTGCAAGGCACCGACGAGCAGAAGCGCTTCTTCTTCGACCTCGCGCTCAAGGGCAACCGTTTCGCCAACGCGCTGTCGGAAACCGGCGGCAAGAACGTCCAGGACATCCAGACCCGCCTGCGCCACGACGGCGACAGCGTGCTGATCGATGGCCGCAAGGGCTATTGCACCGGCTCGCTCTACGCCCATTGGATCGGCGTACTCGGCCTGGACGAGCAGAACAACGCCCAGCTCGCCTTCGTCCCGCGCGGCACGCCGGGCCTGGCCATCGTCGACGACTGGGCCAGCATCGGCCAGCGCACCACCTCCAGCGGCACCGTGCTGGTGGAAGGCCTGCGCGTGCCGGCGTTCAACGTGTTTCCCACGCACCGCTCCTACGACGTGCCGACCCTCGCCGGCCCGTTCGCCCAGATCACCACCGCCGCCATCGACGCCGGCATCGCCCGCGCGGCGCTGCGCGACACCATCGCCTTCGTCCGCGAGCAGGCGCGCCCGTGGATCGACGCCGGCGTGGAGAAGGCCAGCGAAGACCCGCTGACCATCATCCAGGTCGGTGAACTGGGCATACGTATCGAAGCCGCCGACGCCCTGCTGGAACGCGCCGGCAAGGTCATGGACGCCGCCCGCCCCGCACCGGACGAAGACAGCGTGGCCCGCGCCTCGGTCGCCGTGGCCAAGGCCAAGGTGCTGACCACCGAGGTCGCCATCGACGCCACCAACAAGCTGTTCGAGCTCGGCGGCACCCGCTCCACCCTCGCCCGCCACGGCTTCGACCGCCACTGGCGCAACGCCCGCGTGCACACCCTGCACGACCCGGTGCGCTGGAAGTACCACCTGGTCGGCAACTGGCTGCTCAACGATAAGCGCCCGCCGCGCCACGATTGGAACTGAGGACGCGCGATGAGCAAGCAGATCCGCCTCAACGCCTTCGCCATGAACTGCGTCGGCCACCTCTCGCCCGGCCTCTGGCGCCACCCGCGCGACCAGCAGGCCGCGCGCTACACCGACATCCACTACTGGATCGAGCTGGCGAAAACCCTCGAACGCGGCAGGATCGACGGGCTGTTCCTGGCCGACGTGCTGGGCGTCTATGACGTCTACCATGGCAACGCCGACGCCGCGCTGAGCGCTGGTGCCCAGGTGCCAGCCAACGACCCGCTGCAGATCGTCCCGGCCATGGCCGCGGCCACCGAGCACCTGGGTTTCGGCATCACCGCCTCGGTGTCCTTCGAGCACCCGTTCCCCTTCGCCCGGCGCATTTCCACGCTGGACCACCTGACCCGCGGCCGCGCCGGCTGGAACATCGTCACCTCCTACCTCAACAGCGGTGCGCGCAACCTGGGGCTGAAGCAGCAGCTCAACCACCAGCAGCGCTATGCCCTGGCCGAGGAGTACCTGGAGGTCTGCTACAAGCTCTGGGAAGCGAGCTGGGACGAAGACGCGGTGGTCGCCGACCGTGCCAGCGGCGTCTACGCCGACCCGCGCAAGGTGCACCCCATCGAGCACAAGGGCGAGCACTTCGAAGTGCCGGGCTTCCACCTGAGCCAGCCATCGCCACAGCGCACGCCGGTGCTCTACCAGGCCGGCGCATCGAGTCGTGGCAAGGCCTTCGCTGCCGGCAATGCCGAGTGCGTGTTCGTTGCTGCGCCGACCAGGCGCATCCTCCGCGATCAGGTGGCCGATCTGCGCCGCCTCGCCGTGGAAGCGGGCCGCCAGCCGGGCGATGTGCTGGTGCTGAACCAGCTCACGGTGATAGTCGCGCCAACCGACGCCGAAGCATTGGCCAAGCTGGAAGACTACCGCCGCTACAGCGACCGCGAGGGCGCCCTGGCGCTGGTCTCCGGCTGGACCGGCATCGACTTCGGCCAGTACGCGCCGGACCAGGTGTTGCGCCACGTACAGAGCGACGCCATCCAGTCCGCGGTGGACGCCTTCAGCGCCGCCGACCCGGAGCGCCAGTGGACCGCCGCCGAGATCGCCGACTATTGCGCCCTGGGTGGCGACGGCCCACTGCTGGTGGGCTCGCCGCAGACCGTGGCGGACCAGTTGCAGGCCTGGGTCGAGGAGACCGACGTCGACGGCTTCAACCTCTCCAGCCTGGTGGCGCCGGAAACCTTCGTCGACATCGTCGACCTGCTGGTGCCCGAGCTGCAGGCACGCGGGCTGTTCAAGCGCGAGTACGAGCAGGGCACCCTGCGCCACAAGCTGTTCGGCCAGGGCGACCGCCTGCGCGCGCCGCACCGTGCTGCAAAGCTCAGAAGGAGTGAGCAGTAATGGACGGCTGGTTCCGCAACCTCGACTGGCACGACCTCGCCCAGGCCTGCCTGGACACCCTCGCCATGCTCGGCGGTGCGCTGGCCTTCACCGTGCTGCTGGGCCTGCCGCTGGGCGTGCTGCTGTACCTCACCGGCAAGCGCCAGCTGCATGCGAAGCCCGGCCTGTACCGCGCGCTGTCGGTGGTGGTGAACATGCTGCGCTCGCTGCCGTTCATCATCCTGCTGATCGTGCTGATCCCGGTCACCACGCTGATCACCGGCACCTCGCTGGGCGTCGCCGGGGCCATCCCGCCGCTGGTGGTGGGCTGCACGCCGTTCTTCGCGCGGCTGGTGGAAACCGCCCTGCGCGAGGTCGACCGCGGCCTGGTGGAAGCCACCCAGGCGATGGGCGCCAGCACCTTGCAGATCATCTGGCACACCCTGCTGCCGGAAGCCCGCACCGGGCTGATCGCCGCCGTGACCGTCACCGCCATCGTGCTGGTGGACTACACCGCGATGTCCGGCGTGATCGGCGGCGGCGGCCTCGGCGACCTGGCCATCCGCTTCGGTTACCAGCGCTTCCAGACCGACGTGATGATCATCACCGTCGCCCTGCTGATCCTGCTGGTGCAGGCCCTGCAGATGAGCGGCGACCGCCTCGTCGCGCGCTACACGAGGCGCTGAATTCCCCGCCCACTCC
>NZ_JBGLYK010000302.1:0-5282 GCF_047304025.1 Pseudomonas sp. Pseusp97
GAGCTTGCTCGCGAACATCCCCCTGCAATGCCGGTGCTGGGCGGGTTCGCGAGCAAGCTCGCTCCTACAGCCAAGACTTCACCTCCTGCCTACTTTCCTCCGCGCTATCTCGATGATTTCCGACAAGCTCTAACAGGCCTTTCCAGCTAGGATTTCCCTTGGTCGATTCCAAGGAAGATCCCCGATGTCCCTCGCTCGTTGGCTGCCCGGCCTGGACAGCCTGCTGCACTACCGTTTCGACTGGCTGCCGCGCGATATCCAGGCCGGCCTGTCGGTGGCCGCGGTGCAGATTCCCACCGCCATCGCCTATTCGCAGATCATCGGTTTCCCGCCGCAGGTCGGGCTCTACGCCTGCATCCTGCCGATGCTGATCTACGCCATCGTCGGCAGCTCGCGGCAACTGATGGTCGGCCCGGACGCCGCCACTGCCGCGATGGTCGCGGCGGCCATCACCCCGCTGGCGGCCGGCAACCCGGAGCGCCTGCTGCAGTTGTCGATGATCGTCGCGGTGCTGGTGGGCGCCCTGTCCATCGCCGCCGGTTTCGCCCGCGCGGGCTTCGTTGCCAGCTTCCTCTCGCGGCCCACGCTGGTGGGCTACCTGAACGGCATCGGCCTGAGCCTGATCGCCGGGCAGCTCGGCAAGATTCTCGGCTACCACAGCGAGACCAGCGGCTTCGTCCGCGGCCTGATCGCCCTGGTGCGCAACCTCGCCGACACTCACCTGCCAACACTCGCACTGGGCGCCGGCACCCTGGCGCTGATGATCCTGCTGCCACGCCGCTACCCGAAGATTCCCGGCGCGCTGGTGGGTGTGCTGTTCGCCTCGCTGATCGCCGCCCTGTTCGGCCTGGACCAGTACGGCATCAAGCTGCTCGGCGAGGTGCCGCAAGGTCTGCCGCAACTGAGCTGGCCGAAGACCAACTACGAGGAACTGGGCAGCCTGTTCCGCGACGCCATGGGCATCACCATCGTCAGCTTCTGCAGCGCCATGCTCACCGCCCGCAGCTTTGCCGCCCGCCACGGTTACACCATCGACGCCAACCACGAGTTCATGGCGCTGGGCATGGCCAACATCGGCGCGGGGATTTCCCAGGGCTTCGTCATCAGCGGCGCCGACTCACGCACCGCGGTGAACGACATGGTCGGCGGCAAGAGCCAGATGGTCGGCGTGGTTGCGGCCCTGGTGATCGGCCTGGTGCTGCTGTTGTTCAGCAAGCCGCTGGGCTGGGTGCCGATGCCGGCGCTGGGCGCGGTATTGCTGATGGCCGGCTGGGGCCTGATCGACTTCCGCGCGCTGCGCGGCTTCTGGGCGCTGAGCCGGTTCGAGTTCGGCCTGTGCGTGCTGACCACCGCCGGGGTGCTCAGCGTCGGCGTGCTGCCGGGGATCTTCGTCGCCATCATGCTCGCCCTGCTGCGCCTGCTTTACCTCACCTATCGCCCGCACGACGCGGTGATGGGCTGGGTGCACGGTATCGACGGCCAGGTGGAACTGGAGCAATACCCCAACGCGCATACCCTGCCGGGCCTGGTGATCTACCGCTTCGACGCGCCGATCCTGTTCTTCAACGCCGACTACTTCAAGCAGCGTCTGCTCGAGGTGGTGGCCGGCGAGCCGAACGCGCGCGCGGTGCTGCTCAATGCCGAGGGCATCCTCAACCTGGATATCAGCGGCCTGACGACCTTGCGCGAAGTCCAGCAGACCCTCGATGCGCAGGGCGTACACCTGTCCCTGGCGCGGGTAGCCGGTGAGACCCTGGCGATGCTCAAGCGCTCCGGGACGCTGGGCGAGGTGAAGCCGCCGCTGGTGTTCAGCTCGGTGCGCGCGGGCGTCAATGCCTACCGGCGCTGGCACCAGCAGCGCAAGCGCGAGCAGGCGGCCAGCGCCAGGGCGTCACAGGCGGAACTGCCCGACCAGCCCCTGTAGTTCGCGGCTGAGCTGCGCCAGTTCGACGCTGGAGGATGCGGTGGACTCCATGGCCTGCGCCGATTCGTCGGCGATGCCACGAATGCTGGTGACGCTGCGGCTGATCTCCTCGGCCACCGCGCTCTGCTGCTCGGAAGCGGCGGCGATCTGCTGGTTCATCTGGTGGATCACCGCGACCGCCGAGGCAATGGTGCCCAGCGCGGCTTCGGTCTGCACCGCGTCGCCCACGGTCATTTCCACCAGCGCGTGACTGCGCTGCATGCGCTGCACCGAAGTGCTCGCGCCGCTCTGCAGGGCGGCAATCAGCGTCTCGATCTCGGCGGTGGACTGCTGGGTGCGCCGCGCCAGCGCCCGCACTTCATCGGCGACCACGGCGAAGCCCCTGCCCTGCTCGCCCGCCCGCGCCGCTTCGATGGCGGCGTTGAGCGCCAGCAGGTTGGTCTGCTCGGCGACGTTCTTGATCACGTCCAGCACGCTGCCGATGCTCTGGCTCTCGCGGCCAAGCTGCTCGATGCTCTGCGTGGCCGCACGCACGGCTTCGGCCAACTGCTCGATGCGGCCAAGCGTCTGGCGCACCACGTCCTGCCCGCTGGCGACCTTGCCGTCGGCCTGTTCGGCAGAAGTGGCGGCCTCCTCGGCATTGCGCGCCACGTCGTGGACGGTGGCAGCCATCTGGTTCATCGCCGTGGCGACCTGGTCGGTCTCGGCCTTCTGGCTGTTCACCCCGTGCTGGGTGCGTTCGGTAACACTGGAAAGCGCCTGCGCCGAGGCGGAGATGCGCCCCACGCCGTCGCTCAGGCGGCTGACGATGCCGCGCAGGCTATCCGCCATGCTGCCGACCGCGCCCATCAGTTGACCGACTTCATCCTTGCGCCGGACCTCGACGCTCACGCTCAGGTCGCCTTCGGCGATGCGGCGGGCCATGCCGATCACCTGGCGCAGCGGCCGCACGATCATCCAGGTGATCAGCAGCGAAGCCAGCGCACCCACCAGCAGCGCTAGTGCTGCCGAAGCGACGATCAGCAGGGTATTGGTGCGTAGCTGGGTCTGCATGGCCGCGCGCTGGGCGGCGTAGGCGTCGTCGACCTGCTGCATGACCTGGGCCGCGCGTTCGTTCATCTGCGCGTGGACCTGCTTCTCCTGCTCGAGGCTGGCGGTGTACTCGTCGAGCTTCTCGACGAAGGCGTTGATATTGGTGATGACGTCCTTGAGCACGGAGACGTAGGTCGGGTCGGTGATGACCTGCTGCAGCTTGGCGGACAGTTCCAGCGCCTCGGCAGCGGACTTGATGCGACCGTCAGCGGCCTTTTCCTCGCTGGCCTTTTCCTCACCGCCCGCGTCCATGCGCGAGCGCGCCTCGTTCAGGCCCTGCAGCACCAGGCGGTAGAGCTGGCTGACCTGGGCGGCCTGCTGCAGCAGTTCCTCGCCCTTCTGGCCCTGGGAGTCCTTGAGTTCGTAGGCGCCGTCGTCGGCCAGGCTGGATTGCAGGATGTCCAGGCTGTTCGATGCGCCGTTCACCGACCAGGTGGCGGCATCCAGCGACAGCCGCCGGCTCTTGCTGGACTTCTCGAATTTCTCGAACGCTGCCAGGTAATCGGCGACGCCCTGCTCCACCTGCTGCATCGCCGCGGCCTCGCTCGCCTGGGCCTTGAGCCGCGCCACCGCTTCGCCGAGGTTGCCGGCGTGCTCGCGCAGGCGCTTGGCCGAGGCGTCGCTGGCGTCGATCACGAAGTCCTTCTCGCTCTGGCGCATCTCCAGCAACTCGCGGTTGATGGTCGACATGTCGCCGAGCAGGTCGAAGCGCTGGGAAATCGCCCGCAGCGAGGTCACGCCGATTACTGCCACCAGGGCAGTCAGCAACAGCACCAGGCCGAATCCGATGGCCAGTTTCTTCGCCGTTCCCATATCGGCCAGACGACGCTGCACGAAGGCAACCATGGCATCTCCCCCCATCCGCAATGGCGTTGCAGGAAATCCTCGAAGGTCTCCTGATCGTTATCGCTGCTTTTGGCCAGAACATTAGGAGCGCGGCCCACCGACTGGATAGAGGGCGCGACGGTGATGGCACGGTGATGCTGCACAGAGATACGTGGAGGTCGTATCCAGAACACTGAACAGGAGTTTCCGAGCACGGATACGGAAAGCGCCGACAGCGACCTGTCGGTCTGACCGTTCAGATTCCTACGCCTGACTCTCCACTTCAGGTACCCGGATGAACGCCTACTACCAACTGGTCCTGCAGCGCCCGCTGGCGGGACCCGCCCAGGAACTGCAACTGCCCGAGCTGTACCGCGAGCAGCGGCGCCTCGACCCGTTGCTGCTGGCTCGCGGTCAGTTGCCGATCCGCAGCTTCGTCTGCCCGCTGGCGTGCGACGAGGTGAAGGGAGAATGGCTGGACTGTTGGTTCGATGCCCGGACCGGCTGGCGCCTGGTGCGCGGCATCGTCAGCCTGATTCACGACCGCACGCTGGAATTCGACCGCCGCGACCCACTGCTCTCGGAGCTCTTCGCGCTCGGCGAACGGCTGGACGTGGCGCACATGGTCGGCGTCCACTGGCAGCTCGGCCCGGAGCTGGAACTCGCCTGACGCGGCAGCGCCAGGCGCTAAGCCCTACTTCGGACGAATCATGCTGAAGGTGTCGCGGGTGTAGCTGTACTGGGTGCCGCCCAGGCGGCCCACCAGGTCCAGCTTCGCCGGGTCGACGTGGCGCTCGTCCTGCATCACCGACTCGTCGATATGCGCCAGCAGCACGCGGGCGAAGATCAGCATGCTGGAGGGGTTGTCCGCCGGGTACGGCATGATTTCCGCCAGCTGGCATTCGAAGGCCACCGGCGCGCCGACCACGCGGGGCGGCGCCACGCGCTCGCTGGGCACGGTGGCGATGCCGGCGTGCTCGATCTCGCTGACGCCGTGAGGCAGCCAGGCGGCGGTGGCGTTCATGTTCTCGGCCTGGGCGGCGCTGACCAGGTGGATCACCAGTTCGCCGGTCTCGCGCACGTTGCGCAGGGTGTCCTTGACGCTGCCATCCTCGCGCACGCTGGTGTTGATCAGCAGGGTCGGCGGCGAATCGCTGATGACCTGGAAGAAGCTGAACGGCGCGAGGTTGCTCTGGCCGTCCTCGGACAGCGTGCTGACCCAGGCGATGGGCCGCGGCGTGACGGTGGAGGCCAGCCAGCGGTAGGCCTCGGCCTTGGGCAGTTGGGTGAAGTCGAGTTGCATGTCGAAATCCGGGCGATGCGGTAGGGAAGGCGCGGGGCGCGGGGCGGGGGCCCGCGCTGGGGCGCGCCAGGGCCCCGGGGGGGGGTGGGGTTTTTTAAACGCGCGCGCCGGGGCGGGTGGGGGCCCCCCCACGAGGGC
>NZ_JBGLYK010000303.1:0-5192 GCF_047304025.1 Pseudomonas sp. Pseusp97
GGGCGGGTCCTCGGCGCGCAGGCCGCCAGCGGCGGTCAGGGCCAGGGCAACGTACTCGGGCACGGTGGCGATGATGTCGGTGCCGGCCAGCAGCTGGGCGAGGCCGACGAACTGCGGCACGGCCAGCACCACCTGGCGCTTGCGGTCCATCTCGGCGAGGGTCTGGTCGACGAAGCCGTCCAGGTCGCCGGCATAGGACACCAGCGCATGCGGGCGCGCGCAGTAGTCATCGAGGGTCAGCGCACCGGGGATCGAGTCGGCGCGCAGGATCTTCCAGGTGCTGCGGCGCAGTGTCTTGCGCTTGGCGTTGGCCGGCAGCTCGTCGGTGTAGCTCACGCCCACGGAGATTTCCCCGGACGACAGCAGCTGCGGCATCAGCAGGTAGTTGGCGCGGCGCACCACCAGGGTGATGCCCGGCGCTTCCGAACGCAGGCGGCGCAGCAGCGGCGGCAGCAGGCCGAACTCCACGTCATCGGACAGGCCGATGCGGAACACCGCCTTGCTGGTGGCCGGGTCGAAGTCGGCGGCGCGGCTCAGCGCGGTGGAGATGGAATCCAGCGCCGGCGAGAGGTGGCCGAAGATCTCCTGCGCCCGCGCGGTGGGCTCCATGCTGCGCCCGGTGCGGACGAACAGCGGGTCGTCGAACAGTCCGCGCAGGCGCGCCAGGGCCGCACTGATCGCCGGCTGGCCGAGGAACAGCTTCTCCGCGGCGCGGGTCACGCTGCGTTCATGCATCAGCGTCTCGAAAACGATCAACAGGTTGAGGTCAACCTTGCGGAGGTCGTTGCGGTTCATGGGGACTCCCTGGCGATGGGGGAAAAGTGAGGCCGACGCTGTCCTGAGTCAAGTCTGTCAGATAAGTCCTTGATCAATTTCCACTTTTTTAATGAGAATCTCGCCCCGGCAGTGTGGTCTGACTCTGTAGGAACTGAGCCGCCCCGGCCCCTCCCGCAGCCCCGTCGCAGAGCCTTGCAGCCGCGCCGGACAAGGCTTGCGCGGCGGGCCGAATCATCGCCATTTATGTCAACTATCAATGGTGAACGGTGGCGTCACCCCTAAAGCCCGGATAGAGTCCGTGGCTATGAGCACTACTAAGGCGAGGTATGTGATGTCCCGCATGATCCGTTTCCACCAGTTCGGTGACGCCTCGGTCCTGAAGATCGAGGAAATGCCGACCCCGCAACCGGGGCCGGGCGAAGTGCTGGTCCGTACCCAGGCACTGGGCGTCAGTTGGCGCGACGTGCTCTGGCGGCAGAACCTCGCCCCGGATCAGGCCAAGCTGCCGGCGGGCATCGGTTATGAACTCTCCGGCATCGTCGAAGCCGTGGGCGAGGGCGTGGAAGACCTCCAGCCCGGCGTGGCGGTGGCCAGTTTCCCGGCGAACTCGCCGAACCTGTACCCGGCCTGGGGCGACCACGTCATCGTGCCGCGCACCTCGCTGACCCGTTATCCCGAGGTGCTGAGCCCGGTCGAAGCCGCCGTGCACTACACCGGCCTGCTGTATTCCTACTTCGCCCTCGTAGAACTGGCGCAGATCAAGCCCGGCCAGCGCGTGCTGATCACCGAGGCCGGTCATTGCCTCGCCCCGCAGGCGGTGCAGCTGGCCAAGGCGCTCGGCGCCCAGGTGATCGCCACCACCAGCCACGAGGAGACCCGCGAGTTTCTCAAGGGTCTGGGCGCGGACAAGATCATCTACACCGAGGAGCAGGACCTGGTGCTGGAGGTCGAGCGCTTCACCAAGGGTGAAGGCGTGGAGATCGTCCTCGACCAGTGCGCCGGCCCGCAGATGAAACTGCTGGGTGACGTGGCCGCGCAGCGCGGCAAGCTGATCCTCTACGGCATCAATGGCGGCAACGATGCAGCCTTCCCGGCCTGCGCGGCGTTCAAGAAGCACCTGCAGTTCTACCGTCACTGCGTGCTGGACTTCACCGGGCAACCGGAGATCGGCCTGACCCGCAACGACGAAGCCGTGCAACGCGCGCTGACCGCGATCAACCAGATGACCGCGGACCAGTTGCTCAAGCCGAGCATCGACCGGGTGTTCGACTTCGCCCAGTACCGCGACGCCAACTACTACATGGAAACCTGCCCGAGCGGCGGCCGTGTGGTGATGAAGATGCCGGAGTGATCCGTCATCGGTAGTTGAGAAAGCCACTCTTCGGAGTGGCTTTTTTGTGCGCGCGGGATTCCCGGTATCCCTGTAGGAGCGAGCTTGCTCTCGAACAGAGTTTCCGGCCACACCTGCGTCAGACGGGTTCGCGAGCAAGCTCGCTCCTACAAAAGCGGAGAAAGGCGTCTTGCCTTAACCGTAGGAGCGGACTCCGTCCGCGATAGCTCACCGCCAGCACCGACCACACCGTGCGCAGAATCAGGCAAGCCTCAAGAGAACCAGGCAAACCGCTCGGCGCCTTACTCGCGTATCGTCGCGGCACTTGCCTGCGCTTGCGCCTAGGCTGAATCCATTGCGTGTCGGCGCCGCTGCGCTTCGCTCCTGTTACCACCCGCATTCCATCACCCGGCTTTTCATATCCAGAATAAAGAGGTGAACCTCCTGATGATTACCGTGAACCTGAACGGCAAGGACCATGAACTCGACGCTCCCGGCGAGATGCCGCTGCTCTGGGCCATCCGCGACGTGGCCGGGCTGACCGGCACCAAGTACGGTTGCGGCATGGCCCTGTGCGGGGCCTGCACCGTGCACATCGACGGCCAGCCGACGCGTTCCTGTGTCACCCCGCTGGCGGCGGTGGCCGGCAAGAAGATCACCACCATCGAAGCGGTGGCCGAACAGGCCGCCGGCAAGGCCGTGCAGGAAGCCTGGCGCAAGCTCGACGTGGTGCAGTGCGGTTACTGCCAGTCCGGCCAGATCATGTCGGCCACCGCGCTGCTGGCCTCGAACAAGCAGCCCAGCGACGCCGACATCGATGCCGCCATGAGCGGCAACATCTGCCGTTGCGCCACCTATGCGCGGATCCGCGCGGCCATCCACGACGCCGCCCAGACCCTGGCTTGAGGACCGAAGTCATGCTCGAACCCCGTATCGACGAACAGCCGGCGCAGCCCGGCAGCATCCTCAATGTGAGCCGCCGCAGCTTCCTGCGTGGCGCTGGCGGCCTGGCCCTGGGCATCTATTTCGCGCCGCTGCTGGGCAAGCTGGGTGACGCCCAGGCGGCCAGCGATTTCGAGGCTAATGCCTTCGTGCGCATCGCCCCGGACGGCACCGTCACCGTGATCGCCAAGCATGTGGAAATGGGCCAGGGCAGCTACACCGGCCTGGCCACCCTGGTGGCCGAGGAACTGGATGCCGACTGGAGCCACGTGCAGGTCGAAGGCGCGCCGGCCGATGCCAAGCGCTACGCCAACCTGGCCTTCGGCAACCTGCAGGGCACCGGCGGCAGCAACGCCATGGCCAACTCCTTCGAGCAGATGCGCAAGGCCGGCGCCAGCGCCCGCGCCATGCTGGTCGGCGCAGCGGCAGAACAATGGAAGGTGCCGGCGGCGCAGATCGAAGTGCATGACGGCGTCGTCACCCACCCGGCTTCGGGGCGCAAGGCCGGCTTCGGCGAACTGGCCGAGGCGGCGGCGAAGCAGCCGGTACCGGCGGACGTGAAGCTCAAAGATCCGAAGGACTTCAAGCTGATCGGCCAGGTGCAGCTGCCGCGCAAGGACAGCCCGTCCAAGACCGACGGCACCGCGCAGTTCACCCAGGACGTGCACCTGCCGGACATGCTGGTGGCCGTGGTCGCCCACCCGCCGCGCTTCGGTGGCGTGCCGGCGAAGGTCGATGCGAGCAAGGCCAAGGCCGTGCCCGGCGTCGTCGATGTGGTGCAGTTCCCCGGCAGCGAGCGGCGTTTCGCCGGCGTTGCGGTGCTGGCAAAGAACACCTGGGCCGCGCGCCAGGGGCGCGACGCGTTGCAGGTCGAGTGGGACGAGAGCAAGGCGTTCAAGATGGGCAGCAAGGAAATCTTCGCCCAGTACCGCGACATGGCCAGCAAGCCGGGGCTGGTGGCGCGCAACGAAGGTGACATCGGCAAGGCGCTGGAGAAACCGACGCACCTGATCGAGGCGGAGTACCAGTTCCCCTATCTCGCCCACGCCGCGATGGAGCCGCTGAACTGCGTGGTCTTCCTCAAGGAGGACGGCTGCCAGATCTGGAACGGCGAGCAATGGCAGACCGGCGACCAGATGTCGGTGGCGCAGCTGCTGGGCATACCGCCCGAGCAGGTGAGCATCACCCAGCTGTATGCCGGCGGCAGCTTCGGCCGCCGCGCCAATCCGCATTCGGACTACGTGCTGGAGGCCGTCGCCATCGCCAAGGCGGCTCGCGAGCAGGGCGTGAAGGTACCGATCAAGATGGTCTGGACCCGCGAGGACGACACCCGCGCGGGCTACTACCGTCCCGCCTTCCTGCACCGCGCGCGGCTGGCGGTGGATGCCCAGGGCAACCTGGTGGGCTGGGAGCAGCGGCTGGTGGGGCAGTCGTTCATCATCGGCACGCCGTTCGAGAAGTTCATGGTCAAGGACGGCGTCGACAAGATTGCCGTCGAGGGCGCGGACGACCTGCCTTATGCGGTGCCCAACCTGCGCATCGAGCAGGCGCTGGCGGAAAACGTCACGGTGCCGACCCAGTGGTGGCGCTCGGTGGGCCACACTCACACGGCGTTCTCCACCGAGACGCTGATCGATGAAGCGGCCCTCGCCGCCAAGCAGGACCCGTACGAGTTCCGCCGCAAGCTGCTGGAGAAGCACCCGCGTCACCGCGGCGCGCTGGAACTGGTGGCGCAGCGGGCGAACTGGCTGGCACCGCTGGAAAAGGGCAAGGACGGCGAGCAGCGCGGCCGCGGTATCGCCGTGCACGAGTCGTTCGGCAGCTTCGTCGCCCAGGTGGTGGAAGTGACCTGCAAGGCGGACAAGAGCTTCAAGGTGGACCGCGTGGTCTGCGCGGTGGATTGCGGCCTGGCGATCAACCCGGACGTGATCAAGGCGCAGATGGAAGGCGGGATCGGCTTTGCCCTGTCAGCGGCGCTGCATAGCGCCATCACGCTGACCGACGGCAAGGTCGACCAGTCCAACTTCCACGACTTCCAGGTCCTGCGCATCAACGAGATGCCGCTGGTGGAGGTGCACATCGTGCCGTCGGCCGAGCCGCCGACCGGGGTTGGCGAGCCCGGCGTGCCGCCCCTGGCGCCGGC
>NZ_JBGLYK010000304.1:0-5146 GCF_047304025.1 Pseudomonas sp. Pseusp97
GCCGGCTCGCTGAGCACCAGCGCTACCGGCGCCGGAGCGACGGGCGCGGCAGCGGGCTGCGCCACCGGTTCGGGAGCCAGGTCTTCGAATGTGGCCTCCTGCAGCAGCGCGTCCAGGTAGGACTGCAGCGCGAGCTGGGGGCGAGTGGCGGTAGCGGAACGACTCATGATGGATAACCGCGCAAGGTGACTGTCCAGCCTATCGGCAGCGAACGCGCCACTCTTGAGCGCATCCGTCGGATTCTTTGGTTCGAGCAGGACATGTTCAAGCGACCTGGCTCGCCGGCACGTGGGCCAGCAGGTGCTTGAGCAGCGCGCGGTAGGCGATCACGCCACGGCTGTTGCTGTCGTTGCGCGAGGGCACCGTGCCCAGACGGCTGGCGTCACGCAGCTTGGTGTCCACGGGGATGAACGCCTGCCAGAGGGTGTCCGGGTAGGTATCGCGCAGCACCCGCAAGGTGCCCAACGACGCCTGGGTACGGCGGTCGAACAGGGTCGGCACTATGGTGAACGGCAGCGCCTGCTTGCGCGAGCGGTTGACCATCTTCAGCGTGTTGACCATGCGTTCCAGGCCCTTCAAGGCAAGGAACTCGGTCTGCACCGGGATCACCAGGTGCTGGCTGGCCGCCATGGCGTTGACCATCAGCACGCCCAGAAGCGGCGGGCTGTCGATGATCGCGTGGTCGAATTCGTGCCACAGCTGCGCCAGGCTCTTGGCGATCACCAGGCCCAGGCCGTTCTGCCCGGGCGACTGGCGCTCCAGGGTGGCCAGTGCGGTGCTCGAGGGCAGCAGGCGGATGTTCTCGTGGCTGGTGGGCAGCAGCAGCGACTCGGGCAGGCCCTCGGGCACGTTGCCCTGGTGCAGGAACAGGTCGAACACGCTGTGTTCAAGCGTGTCCGGGTCGTGGCCGAAGTAGCTGGTCATCGAGCCGTGGGGGTCCAGGTCGACGATCAGCACGCGCTTGCCGGCGTCCGCCAGCAGGCCCGCCAATGCGATGGAGGACGTGGTCTTGCCGACGCCGCCTTTCTGGTTGGCTACCGCCCAGACTTTCATAGTGCTGGCTCCCCGCATGCACAGGATCGGATCAGGATTCTCATGGCGTTCAGTCCCCTGCCGATGACGAAGAATTGACGGCGCCGCTGCCGGGCGCCTCGCTGGCAACCACTGGTGCAGATTGCGTGCCAGCATGCCGCAACGCCGGGTCCGGCTGCGCCTTGCCACTGCCCGTCCCGCTGATGCTGCGGCGCACCTCCAGGTTGCGGGAGATCACCAGCACGACCCGGCGATTGCGTGCGCGGCCATCCGCCGTGGCATTGTCCGCCACTGGCTGGAATTCGCCATAGCCCACCGCCGCCAGCCGACCGGCGTCGAGGCCGTCCTGGGCGAGCATGCGGACGATGCTGGCGGCACGGGCCGCGGACAGTTCCCAGTTGGTCGGGTACTGCGAATTATGGATCGGCACGTTGTCGGTGAAACCTTCGACGTGCACCGGATTGCGGTAGGGCGCCAGAATCCTGGCGACCTTCTCGATGATCTCGAAGGCAGCGTCATTGGGAACGGCGTCGCCGCTGGGGAACAGCAGGCTGGAATTGAGGGTGATCTCGATCCAGAACTCGTTGCCGCGCACCGACAGCTGGTCGGTGGCAATCAGGTCGCCGAAGGCCTGGCGCACGCTATCGGTGATCTGCTGCAGGGTGTCCGGGTTGCCCTGGGCCTGGCCCTCGTCCTGCGGCTCGTTGAGCGATTCGTCCGGCTGCTGGGTGCGCGGGCGCTCCTCGCCGACGGGGATCGGGCGGATCGAGCGGTCCGGCTGGTTGAATACGCCGGTCAGGGTCTCCGAGAGGATCTTGTATTTGCCCTCGTTGATCGAGGAGATCGAGTACATCACCACGAAGAAGGCGAACAGCAGGGTGATGAAGTCCGCGTAGGACACCAGCCAGCGTTCGTGATTCTCGTGTTCCTCATGACGTCTGCGGCGAGGCATGCGCATCCCTCCCCCTCAGCCGACGAAGCCTTGCAGCTTCAGCTCGATGGAGCGCGGGTTCTCACCCTCGGCAATGGACAGCAGGCCCTCCATGAGCATTTCGCGGTAGCAGGACTGGCGCAGCACGATGCTTTTCAGCTTGTTGCCGATCGGCAGCAGCAGGAGGTTGGCCAGGCCGACGCCGTAGATGGTGGCGACGAAGGCCACGGCAATGCCGTTGCCCAGCTGGCTGGGATCGGCGAGGTTGCCCATCACGTGGATCAGGCCCATCACCGCGCCGATGATGCCGATGGT
The DNA here is from genome assembly GCF_047304025.1 of Pseudomonas sp. Pseusp97. Classification (NCBI taxonomy): domain Bacteria; kingdom Pseudomonadati; phylum Pseudomonadota; class Gammaproteobacteria; order Pseudomonadales; family Pseudomonadaceae; genus Pseudomonas; species Pseudomonas sp. Pseusp97. The sequence continues at coordinate 2,279 of NZ_JBGLYK010000304.1, forward strand.
CGGCGAATAGCCGCCCATGGCCTCGAACACCTTGGCAGCGGCCAGGTCGCGGCTTTCCTGGTTGTACAGGTCGACTTCGAGGATGCTGCGGATGGCTTCCGGTTCGGTGCCGTCCACCAGCAGTTGCAGGCCCTTGCGCGCGTACGGGTCGCGCTCGGCGTCGGCGACGGTTTCCAGGCCCAGCAGGCCTTCCTTGCGCGCCGTCATGCTCCAGCCGACCACATGGTTGATGCCGCCCACCAGGTCCACCTTGGGCGGCAGGACCATCCAGCGCAGCATGGTCACGGCGCGCTTGAGCACCGCGACCGGTGTCTGCAGCAGCGCGGCGGCCAGGGTGCCGCCCACCACGATCAGTGCCGCCGGGCCGTTGGCCAGGGCACCGACGTGCCCGCCCTCGAGGAAGTTGCCACCGATGATGGCAACCAGCGCGAGGATCAGGCCGACCAGGCTGAGGACATCCATCAGCCGCAGGCCTCGCTAAGGTGCCGGCCGATGTCGTCCAGGCTGTATACCGCGTCGGCGAGGCCCGCCTTGGCGATTGCCATGGGCATGCCGTAGATCACGCAGCTGGCTTCATCCTGCGCCCACACCTGGGCGCCGCCCTGCTTGAGCATCCGCGCGCCTTCGCGGCCGTCGGCGCCCATGCCGGTGAGGACCACCGCCAGGACCTTGTCGCCATAGGCCTTGGACGCGGAGCCGAAGGTCACGTCGACGCAGGGCTTGTAGTTGAGGCGCTCGTCGCCGGGCAGGATGCGCACCGCGCCACGCGCGTCGACCATCATCTGCTTGCCGCCAGGCGCCAGAAGGGCCACGCCGGGACGCAGGATGTCGCCGTCCTCGGCTTCCTTGACGGTGATCCTGCAGAGCTTGTCCAGGCGCTCGGCGAAGGCCTTGGTGAAGGCCGCCGGCATGTGCTGGATCAGCACCAGCGGCGCGGGGAAGTTGGCAGGCAGCTGGGTCAGGACCCGCTGCAGCGCCACCGGCCCACCGGTCGAAGTGCCGATGGCTACCAGCCGGTAGGGCTTACGCTTTGGGGCGGCGGAAGTCGCCGCAGCCGGAGCGGCCGGAGCGTGGCTGCCAGTCGACGCAGCGGGAGCGGTCGTGCGTGCAGCGCCGGCAGCGGGGGTCGAAGCCGGTGCTGCCGGGCTCGACGAGTACGCGGCGAAGCGGCGGTTGCTCTTGGCAATGGTATGGACCTTCTCGCACAGCAGCTGGCGGACCTTGTCCGGGTTGCGCGAAATGTCCTCGAAATTCTTCGGCAGGTAATCCACCGCGCCGGCGTCCAGCGCGTCCAGGGTCACCCGCGCACCCTCGTGGGTCAGCGAGGAGAACATCAGGACCGGCGTCGGGCAGCGCTGCATGATGGTCCGCACGGCGGTGATGCCGTCCATCAGCGGCATCTCGTAGTCCATGGTGATCACGTCCGGCTTGAGCGCCAGCGCCTGATCGATCGCCTCGCGGCCGTTGGTTGCCGTGCCGACCACCTGGATCTGCGGGTCAGCCGAAAGAATCTCCGAGACGCGGCGGCGGAAGAACCCCGAATCGTCCACCACCAGGACTTTGACAGCCATAGACACTCCTGAAAAAAACTTCTTCCATCACACGGGCGAGCGCAGCGTGTTTTATTCACTGCACCCGCCCATGGCGGTCAGATACGACGGGCGTAGCGCTTGAGCATGCTCGGCACGTCGAGGATCAGCGCGATGCGCCCGTCCCCGGTAATGGTCGCCCCGGCCATGCCCGGCGTACCCTGCAGCATCTTGCCCAGCGGCTTGATCACCACCTCTTCCTGGCCTACCAGCTGGTCGACCACGAAGCCGATGCGCTGGGTGCCCACGGAGAGAATCACCACGTGCCCCTCGCCCGGCTCGTCATGCTGCGCGCCCGGCACCAGCCAGCGCTTGAGGTAGAACAACGGCAGGGCCTTGTCGCGGACGATCACCACTTCCTGGCCGTCGACCACGTTGGTGTTCGACAGGTCGAGATGGAAGATCTCGTTGACGTTGACCAGCGGGAAGGCGAAGGCCTGGTTGCCCAGCATCACCATCAGGGTCGGCATGATCGCCAGGGTCAGCGGGACCTTGATGACGATCTTCGAGCCCTGGCCCTTGGTCGAGTAGATGTTGATGATGCCGTTGAGCTGGGAAATCTTGGTCTTCACCACGTCCATGCCGACACCGCGGCCGGAGACGTCGGAAATCTCGGTCTTGGTCGAGAAGCCCGGCGCGAAGATCAGGTTGTAGCAGTCGGACTCGGACAGGCGATCGGCCGCATCCTTGTCCAGCAGGCCCTTTTCAACGGCCTTGGCGCGCAGCACGTCCGGGTCCATGCCTTTGCCGTCGTCGGAGATCGACAGCAGGATGTGATCGCCCTCCTGCTCGGCGGACAGCACTACCTTGCCCGAACGCGACTTGCCGGCGGCCTCGCGCTCGTCGGGGCCTTCGATGCCGTGGTCCACCGCGTTGCGCACCAGGTGCACCAGCGGGTCGGCCAGGGCCTCGACCAGGTTCTTGTCCAGGTCGGTCTCTTCGCCGATCAGCTCGAGGTTGATCTCTTTCTTCAGGTTGCGCGCCAGATCGCGGACCTGGCGCGGGAAGCGGCCGAAGACCTTCTTGATCGGCTGCATGCGGGTCTTCATCACCGACGACTGCAGGTCGGCGGTGACCACGTCGAGGTTGGAGACGGCCTTGGCCATCGCCTCGTCGCCGCTGTTCAGGCCCAGGCGCACCAGGCGGTTACGCACCAGCACCAGTTCGCCGACCATGTTCATGATCTCGTCCAGGCGGGCGGTGTCCACGCGCACGGTGGTTTCCGCTTCGCTGGCCGGCTTTTCAGCGGCAGCGGCGGCAGGCTTGGCCGGTGCAGGCT
>NZ_JBGLYK010000305.1:0-5044 GCF_047304025.1 Pseudomonas sp. Pseusp97
TTGTTTTTTTTTTTTCTTGCGCCCCCCTTCCCCCACACCCCCCTCGCGGCGGCGCCGCTCCCCCCCCCCCCCCCCCCCCCCGCTCCTACACGCACCTCCCACCTGCGGGCCCGGAGAACCATGAACCACAGCATTGTCCAGAGCCACCAGGACTCCGACCTGTTCGGCCTGCTCTATGGCTTCAGCTTTCGCCCCGGCCAGCCTGGCCTGGAGATCGATTCGCCGACCGCTCTGCAACGCCTGCGGGAGCCACGCGCGGCGGATGAATTCCTCTGGCTGCACCTGAACCTCGCGCACGCCGCCTGCGAGCGCTGGATGAAGTCGCACCTGGATCTGCCCGACTACTTCTTCGAGACCCTGCGCGAAGGCTCGCGCTCCACCCGCATCGAACATGTCGACGGCGCGCTGCTGGCGGTGGTCAACGACGTGGTGTTCGATTTCGACAGCCGTCTGTCCTCGGACGTCGCCACCCTCTGGGTCTGCGCCCGTGGCCGCCTGCTGGTCACCACCCGTGCGCAGCCGCTGCGCTCGGTGGACACGCTGCGCTCCTCGGTGAAGCATGGCGAGAGCTTCAACTCGCCGCTGGAGCTGCTGATCCACCTGCTGCGCGACCAGGGCGAAATCCTTACCCGTATCGTCCGCGAGACCAGCATCAGCGTGGACCGCATCGAAGACCAGTTGCTGTCCTCGCGCCTGTCTGCCAGCCGCGCCGACCTGGGCGCCATGCGTCGAGTGCTGGTGCGCCTGCAACGCCTGCTGGCGCTGGAGCCGGGCTCGCTGATGCGCCTGCTCAACCGCCCGCCGGTGTGGCTGACCGAGGACGATGTGCGCGTGCTGCGCGAGGCTACCGAGGAGTTTTCCCTGGTGATCAACGACCTCACGGCGCTTGGCGAGCGCATCAAGCTGCTGCAGGAAGAGATCGCCGCGAAGTTCAACGAGCAGAGCAACCGCACGCTGTTCACCCTCACCGTGGTCACGGTGCTGGCGTTGCCGATCAACATCATCGCCGGCTTCTTCGGCATGAACGTCGGCGGCATTCCCTTCTCCGGCGACCCGGAGGGTTTCTGGATCCTGGTGGTGCTGGTGGCCAGCTTCACCGGCCTGGCCGGGCGCTGGGCGTTTCGCAAACGCGACGATTACTGATCGATATCGGTATGCGGCCTCTTGTAGGAGCGGGCTTGCTCGCGAACATTCCCAGCACCAGAGCTGCGGGTTGACACCGTTCGCGAGCAAGCTCGCTCCTACAGGTCTGCGCCGGCGCAACATGCCTCTGTAGGAGCGGACTCCGTCCGCGATAGTTTCCCGGCTGCTCCCCTGAGCCAAGGCAAAAAAAGACCGGCCCAGTGGCCGGTCGAGGGGGAAGAAAGCGTCGTCAGCGGCAGACGCGGGCGATGGCTGCCGCCAGGTGGTCCAGGCGTTCGCCGTCGAGCCCGGCGATGTTCGCGCGGCCGCTGCTCACCAGGTAGATGCTGTGCTCCTCGCGCAGGATGCGCACCTGCTCGGCTTGCAGACCGGTGTAGGAGAACATGCCGCGCTGGATGGCGATGTGCGCGAAGCGCTCCGCCAGCCCGTGGGGGCGCAACGCTTCCACCAGGCCGACACGCAGCTCGGCGATGCGTCCGCGCATGCCGTCCAGTTCGTCCAGCCAGAGGCCTTTGAGTTCCGGGTCGCCGAGGATGGTGGCGACCACTTCCGCGCCATGGGCCGGCGGGGTGGACCACAGGTTGCGGGCGAACAGCGCCAGCTGGCTGCGGATGTCGGTGAGCTTGTCGGCGTTCTCGGCGCAGACGATCAGCGCGCCGACGCGGTCGCGGTAGAGGCCGAAGTTCTTCGAGCAGGAGCTGGTGATCAGCACCTCGGGCAGGTTCTGCGCCAGCAGGCGCACCGAGTAGGCGTCCTCTTCCAGCCCATCGCCCAGGCCCTGGTAGGCGAAGTCCAGCAGCGGCAGCAGCTCGCGGCGACGGACGATCTCCAGCACGCGTTGCCACTGCTCGTGGTCCAGATCGAAGCCGGTGGGGTTGTGGCAGCAGGCATGCAGCAGCACCACGTCGCCCTGGGGAATTTTCTCCAGCATGGCGAACATGGCTTCCGCGTCGAGGCGGTTGTCCGCGCCGACGTAGGGGTAGTGCTTGATCGGCACGCCGGCGGCGGCGAACAGGGTCTCGTGGATCGGCCAGGTCGGGTCGCTCAGCCAGATATTCCTGCCCGGCAGGCAATGCGCGATGAACTCCGCGGCCAGGCGCAGGGCGCCGGTGCCGCCGGGTGTCTGGGTGGCGTCGGCGCGGGCATCGGCCAGCAGCGGCGAGGTGACGCCCAGCACCAGCTCGCACAGGCGCGCGGCGAACAGCGCATCACCGTGGCTGCCGACATAGCTCTTGGTGGTCTCGCTATCCACCAGGCGCTGTTCGGCGAGCTTCACCGCGCGGGGGATCGGCGTGAGGCCCTGGGCGTCCTTGTAGACGCCCACGCCAAGGTCGAGCCGCGCGGGATTGGGGTCCGCCCGGTAGGCTTCGAGCAGGCCCAGGATCGGGTCGCCCGGTACGCGGGTGACCTTGGCGAAATGGCTCATTTGCGTCCCTCTGCTTTCGCGGCCAGCTCGTCGGTGCGCGCGGCCATGATGAAGTCGTTGCGGTGCAGGCCCCTGAGCTCGTGGCTCCACCAAGTGACGGTGACCTTGCCCCATTGGGTCAGCAGGTCGGGGTGGTGGCCTTCTTCCTCGGCGATGGCGCCCACCGCGTTGGTGAATGCCAGGGCATGCCTGAAGTTCTTGAACAGGAAGACCCGCTCCAGTTCCATATGATCGTCGCGGACTTCGATGTTCCAGTCCGGAATCTGCTTGATCAGCACCGCCAGTTCTTCGTCGGACACCTTCGGGGCGTCGGCGCGGCAGGCTTCGCAATGGGCTTGGGTGAGTGCGGTCATCAAAGGTTCTCCTTGTCGTGGGGTGGCATAGGAGTGCGCTCGCGAACCATCTTAGGCTCGCGAGCACGTCTCATCCTAGGCACAGATGGGATCGATTGCAGCGGATCAGGCGGCCTGTTTCGGCGGGAACTTCGGCGCGTGCAGGCCCAGGCGCATGGCTTCGCGCACCAGCGCCATGATGTCCTCATGGGCCAGTTCGAACAGGCGCTTGAGCTCCGGCAGCACGAAGTACAGGGGCTGCAGGATGTCGATGCGGTACGGCGTGCGCATGCATTCCAGCGGGTCGAAGGCCTGGTGCTCGGGCTCGCCGGAAAGGCTGTAGACCGTCTCCTTGGGCGAGGAGAGGATGCCGCCGCCGTAGATGCGCAGGCCCTGCGAGGTATCCAGCAGGCCGAACTCGATGGTCATCCAGTAGAGGCGGGCGAGGAACACCCGTTCCTCCTTGCTGGCGGCCAGGCCGAGCTTGCCGTAGGTATGGGTGAACTCGGCGAACCAGGGGTTGGTGAGCAGCGGGCAGTGGCCGAAGATCTCGTGGAAGATGTCCGGCTCCTGCAAATAGTCCAGCTCTTCCGGGGTGCGGATGAAGGTGGCGACGGGGAACTGCTGGCTGGCCAGCAGCTCGAAGAAGGTCTGGAAGGGAATCAGCGCCGGCACCCGCGCCACGCGCCAGCCGGTGGTGGCCTGGAGCACCCGGTTGACCTCGCCCAGTTGCGGGATGCGCTCATGTGGCAGTCCCAGTTGCTCGATGCCGTCCAGATACTCCTGACAAGCGCGGCCCTCGATCACTTTCAGCTGGCGGGTGATCAGGGTGTTCCAGACCTGGTGCTCGGTTTCCGGGTAGTGGATGAAACCGTCGTCGTCAGGTTGGCGGGCCACGTACTGCGTTGTCTTCATGAAGCCTCCGGCGTCGAGCTGCCTGTTCTTGTGATGACTCACAAATAGCGCGATGCGTGCTGTCGAACAGCCCCTCTGGCGCGGCTCTGGCAAGCGCCATGCGCGGTAATCCGTAAAGAATTGATTACGCTTGGCGGCGTGCGCATCTGGATATGGCTTGAAGGTGCGCTGATCTGTCACATATTCTTGACGGTAAATTCCGACCGCCTTGCGAAAATCCGCGTCGGAGCGCCCACCACAACGACAACCACGGGCCCGCCATGCGCATCAAAGTGCACTGCCAGAACCGCGTCGGCATCCTGCGCGACATCCTCAACCTGCTGGTCGACTACGGCATCAACGTCAATCGCGGCGAAGTCGGCGGCGAGCAGGGCAACGCCATCTACCTGCTCTGCCCGAACCTGATCAACCTGCAGTTCCAGTCGCTCAAGCCCAAGCTCGAAGCGGTGCCGGGGGTATTCGGCGTCAAGCGCGTCGGCCTGATGCCCAGCGAACGCCGTCACCTGGAACTGAATGCGCTGCTGGCGGCGCTGGAGTTCCCGGTGCTGTCCATCGACATGGCCGGGCAGATAGTCGCGGGCAACCGCGCTGCCGCCCAGTTGCTGGGCGTGCGTGTCGATGAAGTTCCCGGCATCCCGCTGTCGCGCTACGCCGAAGACCTCGACCTGCCGGAGCTGGTGCGGGCCAACAAGGCGCGTATCAATGGCTTGCGGGTCAAGGTGAAGGGCGACGTGTTCCTCGCCGACATCGCGCCGCTGCAATCCGAACACGACGAAAGCGAAGCGCTGGCCGGCGCCGTGCTCACCCTGCACCGCGCCGACCGCGTCGGCGAGCGCATCTACAACGTGCGTCGCCTGGAGCTGCGCGGTTTCGACAGCATCTTCCAGAGCTCGCGGGTGATGGCCGCCGTGGTCCGCGAGGCGCGCCGCATGGCACCGCTGGATGCGCCGCTATTGATCGAGGGCGAGACCGGCACCGGCAAGGAGCTGCTGGCCCGCGCCTGCCACCTTGCCAGCCCACGCGGGCAGTCGCCGTTCATGGCGCTGAACTGCGCCGGCCTGCCCGAATCCATGGCCGAGACCGAGCTGTTCGGCTACGGCCCCGGCGCCGTGGGAGGCGCGCGCCCCGCAGGGAAGCGCGGCCGGGAGGAGTTTACCCCCCCCGGGACGCATGTACTCCACCAGTGTCATATAAAAAAATTAAGCAGCCGACGAAAATAGAGGTGTTT
>NZ_JBGLYK010000306.1:0-5037 GCF_047304025.1 Pseudomonas sp. Pseusp97
GGCTGGCCGGCGCGCGCAACTGCTGGGCTACCTGCGCCAGTTCGAACAGCGCGCCGAGGCCGCCGGCGTGGCCCGCAACGAAGTGCTGCTGGCGCGTTATGCGCTGTGTACCGCGCTGGACGAGGCAGTGCTCAGCACGCCGTGGGGCAGCGCGAGCGAGTGGGGCAAGCAGAGCCTGCTGATCACCGTGCACAACGAGGCCTGGGGCGGCGAGAAGGTGTTCCAGCTGCTGGAACACTGCCTGCAGAGCCCGCGCGAACGCATCGACCTGCTGGAACTGTTGTACCTGTGCATGAGCCTGGGTTTCGAAGGCCGCTACCGGGTGATGCACGACGGCCGCAGCCAGCTCGAAGCGCTGCGCGAGCGCACCGCCGCGACCCTGCGCAGCGTGCGCGGCGAGCGTGAGCGCGAGTTGTCGCCGCACTGGCGGGGCGTGCAGGTCATGCCTGATCGCCTGTCGCGCCTGGTGCCACCGTGGGTGGGCCTGGCCGTGGCGCTGGCGTTGCTGTTGCTGCTGCTGTTCGGCCTGCGCCTGAAGCTGGCCGCCGACGCCGAGCCGGTGTTCCGGCAGATCCACGCCCTGGGCGAGGTGCCGGTGCAAAGCATCGAGCCGGCGGTGGTCAAGCCGCGCGTGGTGGAGCGTCCGCGCCTGGCGACCTTCCTCGCCGAGGACATCCGCGCCAACCGCGTGGCGGTGCAGGACGGCGTCGATCGCTCGGTGGTGACCATCCGCGGCGACGAACTGTTCGCCTCCGGCAGCGCCAGCATCAAGGACGATTTCCAGCCGCTGATGGGGCGCATCGCCGACGCCATCGGCAAGATCAACGGCCAGGTGCGCATCACCGGCCACAGTGACAACCGTCCCATCGCCACCCTGCGCTACCCGTCGAACTGGGCACTGTCGCGGGCTCGCGCCGAAGAGGTGCTGCAGATCCTCGCGGCGCGCACCGGCCAGGCGCAGCGCTTCAGCGCCGAGGGCCTGAGCGACACCGAACCGGTGGCCTCCAATGCCACCGCGGAGGGACGGGCGAAGAACCGTCGGGTTGAAGTCACGGTACTGGCGGAGGGTGTGGAGTGAAGTCGTTGTTCGGATTCGTCACCCGCTGGGTGATTCCCGTGCTCGGGCTCATCGCCCTGAGCCTGATCATCTGGTTCATCGGCCCGCTGCTGACCGCGCTGGTGCCGGCCTGGCGGCGCTGGGCGCTGATCGTCCTGCTGTTCGGCCTGTGGCTCGGCTGGCGGCTGTGGCGCCTGTTGCAGGCGCGCCGGCAGGAGCGGCGCATGCTCGCCAGCCTGGCGGCCGAGACTGCACCGGATGCAGCCAGCGTGGCCACCGCCGAGGAGCTGGCGACCTTGCGCCAGCGCATGGATGAAGCCCTGGCGCTGCTGAAGAAGGCCCGCCTGGGCGGCGCGGAGCGGCGCAACCTGTACCAGTTGCCCTGGTACGTGATCATCGGCCCGCCGGGCTCGGGCAAGACCACCGCGCTGGTCAATTCTGGTCTCAACTTCCCGCTCGCCGCACAACTGGGCGCCGGCGCCATCCGCGGCGTGGGCGGCACCCGCCAATGCGACTGGTGGTTCACCGACGAGGCCGTGCTGCTCGATACCGCCGGCCGCTACACCACCCAGGACAGCCATGCCCAGGTCGACAAGGCTGCCTGGCTGGGCTTCCTCGACCTGCTCAAGACCGAGCGCGCACGCCGGCCCATCGATGGCGCGTTCATCGCCATCAGCCTGGCCGACCTGCTGCAGGCCAGCGAGCAGGAGCGCACGGCCCACGTAGTGGCGATCCGCGCGCGGGTGCAGGAGCTGTACACCCAGCTGGGCGTGCGCTTCCCGGTCTACGTGATGCTGACCAAGTGCGACCTGGTGCCCGGTTTCATGGAGTTCTTCGACGACCTGGATCGCGAGGCGCGCGCCCAGGTGTGGGGCTTCACCTTCGCCCTGGACGACGGTCAGCAGGCCGGTGGGCCGCTGCAGGACTTCGGCAGCGAGTTCGCCGCGCTGGAGCAACGTCTCAACCAGCGCCTTGTCGAGCGTCTGCAGCACGAGCGCGACCCCGTGCGGCGCGACCTGATCTACGGCTTCCCGCAGCAGTTCGCCGCGCTCAAGGCGATGCTCGAAGAGTTCCTCGGCGGGGTATTCAAGCCCAATGCCTATGAGGAGCGCGCGCTGCTGCGCGGCGTGTATTTCACCAGCGGCACCCAGGAAGGCAGCCCCATCGACCGCCTGATCGGTGCCATGGCGCAGAGCATGAACCTGGACCGGCAACACCTGGCGCGGCAGAACGGCAGCGGACGCAGCTATTTCCTCCATCGCCTGTTCACCGATGTCGCCTTCGCCGAGCGCGGCCTGGTCGGCGTCGACCCGAAGGTCGAGCGGCGGCGCAAATGGGTCGCCATCGGCGCGCTGGCCGCCAGCGTGGCACTGGTGCTGGTGGTGGGCACGCTGTGGCTGCTGAGCTATCGCGCCAACCAGGCCTACATCGCCCAGGTCGGCGAGAAGACCGCGCCTCTGGAACAGAGCGTAAGAAGCCTGAGCCCGGCCCAGCGCGACGTGCTGGCGGTGCTGCCGCTGCTCGACGCGGTGCGCCACCTGGCCGGCGACCCGCCGGGCATGGCCGAAGGCCTGGGCCTGTACCAGGGCGACATGCTCGACGAGGAGGCCAGCAACGTCTATCGGCGCCTGCTGGTGGCGACCTTCGCCCCGCGCCTGGTCAGCCGCGTCGAAGAGCAGCTGCGCAGCGGCGGCGGCTCGGACTACCTCTACGAAGGGCTCAAGGCCTACCTGATGCTCGGCGACAGCGCGCACTACGACCCGGACTTCCTCAAGGCCTGGATCAGCCTGGACTGGGACCAGAGCCTGCCGCGCGACCTGCCGGTGGAGCAGCGCCAGGCGCTGAACACGCACCTGCAGGCCCTGTTCGAGCGGCGTCCGCCGGATGCGCGCCTGGACCAGCGCCTGATCGACGAACTGCGCCAGCAACTGCAACGCCTGCCGGTGGCGCAGCGCGTGTACGACCGGGTCAAGCGCCAGAAGCTGCCCGAGGGCGTACAGGACTTCCGCCTCAGCGACGCCGCCGGCCGTGACGCCGCGCTGGTGTTCGTACGCAAGAGCGGCAAGCCGCTGGCCGAACCGCTGAGCGGCTTCTTCACCTTGCGCGGCTACCGCGAGGCCTTCCTGCTGGCCAGTGTCAACCAGGCCGGCGTGCTGGCCGAGGAACAGTGGGTGCTCGGTCATTCGTTGAACGACGCCGAGGATGCGCTGACCCTCGCCGCCGAGGTGCGCCAGCTGTATTTCCAGGATTACGTGCGGCAGTGGGATGCGCTGCTGGCGGACATCGACTTTGTGCCCATCACCAGCGTGGCGCAGGCCGCCGACGTGCTGCGGGTCATCTCCGGGCCGACCTCGCCGCTGAAGAAACTGTTGCTGGCGGTGGCCCACGAAACCGACCTGCAGCAGGCCGACCCGGCCGTCGCGGCGCAGGTGAAGAAGGCCGACGCCGGTGTCGACCAGCTCAAGCAGAAGCTCGGCTCGCTGCTCGGCCAGGCGCCGGAAGGCAGCGGCCCGGCCACGCAGCCCGCGGGGCAGGACCCGGTCAGCGCGCACTTCGCCGACCTCAGCGCACTGGTCAGCCAGGAGGGCGGCTCGTCCATGGCCATCGATGCGCTGCTGGCGGACATGAACGCGCTGTACGTGCAGGTCAGCGCCATGGTCGGCGCCAGTGGCGAGGCGCTGCTGGGCGAGGCGAAGAACCAGGCCAGCGCCGCCGCCTCGCGCGTCAGCCTGGCCGCCGAGCGCCAGCCGCCGGTGGTACAGGGGCTGGTCAAGTCGGTGGTCAGCTCGACCACCAACACGATGATGGGTGGGGTGCGCAACCAGCTGAACGCGGCCTGGACCAGCGAGGTGGTGAACGTCTGGCGGCAGTCCCTCAGCGGCCGCTATCCGCTGGTGCCGGGCAGCTCCCGCGACGCCACCCTGGACGATTTCGGCCAGTTCTTCGGCGTCGGCGGGGTGATGGACAACTACTTCCGCCGCTACCTGCAACCCTACGTCGACACTTCCAGCCCCACCTGGCGCTGGCAGCCGGGCGCGGCGCAGAAGCTGGGCATCGCGCCGGGCGTGCTGCAGACCTTCCAGCGCGCGGCGCTGATTCGCGACGTGTATTTCCGTGGCGGCGGCCTGCAACCCAGCGTGCGCTTCGAACTCAAGCCGGTGACCATGGACGCCTCGGTCAGCCAGTTCCTCCTCGACCTGGACGGCCAGCAGTTGAGCTACGACCACGGCCCCAGCCGCCCGGTGGCCATGCAGTGGCCCAACCCCAACAGCATTGGCGCGGTACGCCTGTCGGTGTCGCCGCCGGCAACTGGCGGACGCTCTGCGCTGACCGTGGAAGGCCCGTGGGCGTGGTTCCGCCTGCTCGACCAGTCCGAGCTGGTCGGCGGCGGCTCACCGGACCGCTTCAACCTGCGCCTGCGCGTGGACAGCGCGAGCATCGCCTACGAGCTGCGCGCCAACAGCGCCTTCAACCCGTTCAAGAGCCGCGCGGTTGCCGGCTTCAGCCTGCCGGAGCGGTTATGACGGCAGTGGGTTTCTACGGCAAGATCGCCAGCCGCGGCGACTTCGTCGGGCGCGGGTTGCCCGCCAGCTTCCAGCAGCCCTGGGACGCCTGGCTGGCCGCCGGTCTGCAGGCAAGCCAACGGCAACTTGGCGAGGCCTGGCTGCAGGCGTACCTGGTCAGCCCGCTGTGGCGTTTCGTCCTGGCACCCGGCGTCTGCGGCGCGGCGCCGGTGGCGGGCGTACTGATGCCCAGCATCGACCGCGTCGGCCGCTACTTCCCGCTGACGGTGGCGGTGGCGCTGCCCGAGGGGCAGGCGTTGTCCGTGCTGCAGGCCGCCGACGGCTGGTTCGATGCCGTCGAGGCGGCGTTGCTGGCCACGCTGGAGGAGGGCGCGCGTTTCGAGGACTTCGAAGCGGCGGTGCAGGCGGTGGCGGGCTTTGCGCCCCACCCGGCCGCCGCCCGCGCCGGTGGGTGTT
>NZ_JBGLYK010000307.1:0-4995 GCF_047304025.1 Pseudomonas sp. Pseusp97
CCCCGCAAACCCTTTTCGCCCCGCGCGCCCCCCCAACCCCCCCACCCCCCCCCCCTTGGGGTGCGCCACAACCCCCGCTCCTACGAAAAACGCCTTACGATGTGGCTGCGAACTCCGCCGCGAAGGACTCAAGCCACGACCGGAATCAGCGGGTCGGCAGCCGCCAGGGCGATGGCACGATCGGCGGCCGGCGGGTAGATCCACACGGTGTTGATCTCGGTCTTGATCTTCTTGCCTTCCTCGCGCTGGAAGCGCACCTGGCGGTCCCAGCCTTCGGTGAACAGCGCACCCCAGGCGCCGAGGTCCAGGCAGGTCACGTACTTGGGCTGGCTGTAGGGGATGGGCGCTACGCCCAGCAGGTCGGCGGCGGCGTTGTTGCCGGCCGAGCGGCCCAGGGAGATGGCGTGCTGGCAGGTCATCAGCGCGTAGTTGCCGGCATCATCCACCGCGGCGTAGGCGACATCGCCGGTGGCGAACACCGCGTCCTGGCCGATCACCTGGAGGTTGCGGTCCACATGCAGGCGACCCTGGCGGTCGCGCTCGGCGGGAACCTGCTCGGTCAGCGCGCTGGCGCGCACACCGGCGGTCCAGATCACGGTCTTCGCCTCGATGCGCTCGCCGCTGGAGAGGGTCACGCCGTCCCCGTCGATGGATTCCACCGAGGCGTTCAGGCGCCATTCCACGCCGACTTCGGCGGAGGCTTCGGCCACCACGGCCTGCGAAGTGGCGCCCAGCGCGCTGCCGATCTGCGCACCGCGATCGACCACTATCACCCGTACCTTGGCATCCGCGCCCAGCACTTCACGTAGGCGGGCAGGCATTTCGGTGGCGGTCTCGATACCGGTGAAGCCGCCGCCGGCCACAATCACGGTGTTGCGTGCCTCGGATTCCGGCTGTTGATGCAGCGCGCGGAGGTGCGTTTCAAGGCGCACGGCCTGGTCGATGTCATCCACGTCGAAGGCGTGCTTGATGCCGGGCAGGGCGGGGCGGGCGACCTTGCTGCCGCTGGCGAGGATCAGGCGGTCGAAGCCCAGGGTGGCGACCTCGCCGCTGGCATTGCGGTAATCCAGCTGACGGCGGTCGACATCGATCTGCTCGGCGCTGCCCTGGATGAAGGTCACGCCCACGGCGCCGAACAGATCGCCCAGCGGCGCGGCCATCCGGTGCACATTCGGCTCGTAGAAGCGCGGGCGGATGCGCAGCTCGGCCTGGGGCGCGAGTACCGCGACTTCGACGTCGCTGCGCTGGTGCAGGTCGAGCAGGCGTGCGGCGCTCAGGGCGCTCCACATGCCCGCGAAGCCGGTGCCGACGATCAGGATGCGTTGTTTCATGGTGGTCTCCGACGAAAAGGATGAATCCAGGGTGTGGGTTTCCCGAGTGCCCGACATCGGAGCGGTTCGCTTCCCGGCTCGCCTCGGATAACTACGACTATATTTGTCGTAGTTATCCGGTGCAACCGATTTCTGCATCAACTCCGACCATTGGTCACGGCGGAATCGCTGCTCAGTCGTGCCGCTTCTGCTGCACCGTAAATCGTGGGGGAAGCCGCATGGCACGGATGGCGGGTGACGGGTCGTCAGGTTGCGTGCTTAAGTGATGGCCGGGAGCCCGGCGTGGCTTGAGAATAGTACGACTGAACTAGTCGGAGTTTATGATGGCTTTGTATAGTGCAGGCGTGGAGTACGGGATTCACTGCCTGCTGTTTTTGACCGACGAGAAGGGCGACAGCCGCGACTCCAGCGTACGTTCCCTGGCGGAACTGCAGGGCGTGCCCCAGGAGCTGCTCGCCAAGGTCTTCACCAGGCTGGCCAAGGCCGGCCTGGTGGCGGCTACCGAGGGCGTGCGCGGAGGTTTCCGCCTGGCGCGGCCGGCGGATGAAATCACCGTGCTGGATATCGTCAAGGCCATCGACGGCGACAAGGTGATCTTCGAATGCCGTGACATCCGTGGGCGCTGCGCCGTGTTCGAGGGTTCGCCGCCCGAATGGGCGACCTGTGGCACCTGCTCGGTCCATGCGGTGATGCTCACCGCGCAGAAGCGCATGGAGGAAGCCCTGGCCCAGCACACGGTGCTCGATCTCGCCCGGCGTGTCGGGCGCAAGGCGCCGCCGGAGTTCGGCGAAGCACTGGTGCGCTGGATGGACGCCCAGCGCGACGGTTCCGGTTCCGTCAGCTAGCGCGCATCGCCGCCGCGCGGCTTGTAGAAGACGAACTCGTCGGTTTCCGCTGTGCGGATGTACTCCTTCGCCCAGGACGGTGAGGCATGGCGATCATGGAAGTACATGGCGCCCCGCGTGCGGTCGCCCAACTGCTGGTTCAGGGCCCGGCGGGCGATTTCTTTGGCGATGTCGTAGCGGTTCTTCTCTTCCACCTGGTCGGAGCGCCCGTCGCACCACCAGGAGAACTGGCAGTGCTTCTGCGCCTGGCCCTGCTTGACCACGCCGCAGACGGTGTCCGGGAAGCCGCCATGGCCCATGCGGTTGAGCACCACGTTGGCCACCGCTTCCATGTCCGCCTTGCCGCCGCCCTTGGCTTCCCAGTAGATGGTCCGCGACAGGCACGTCAGCGCATCGTCCAGCGGCGCCTTGCCGGCCGGGTCCAGCGCCTTGACTTCGGATTTTGTGATGGGCGCCGGGCTGGCCACCGTGCTGGCCGGGTGGGCGACCTGCTGCTCCAGTACTTCGGCCTTGTTCACTGCAGCCTGGGCTTTCTCGTCCGTGGAGGTGCCGATGGAGGCGGCGGTGGACGAGGGTGCCCACAGGGTAAGCAGCAGCAACGGAAGAAATAGGCGGTACATGATCGAACCTTCCTGCGCAGTGATACCCATCCAGCCGTCGCACAACTTGCTTCAGGCATTTGCGACGGCGCCTTTGAGGCCACTTCCCGAACAGGAAAAGCGAAGCGACTGCGCCTGTTCGATGTGACGCTTCGCGGCGAACCTTGATTCAATTTTCCAGCCAGACGGTAACTCCTCCAGCCCGCGGATGCCGTGGCCTACGGCAGATAGCGCCGGAGAAATTCGGCTACCGCCTGCAGAACCGCCGGCTGTTGCTCGCGGTGCGGAACATGGCCGCAATCGGCCAGCAACCGGAGCATGCTCGGAACCCCGGGGACCGAGGTGAGACGCTCCGGGTGGGCTGCTGAACCATACTCGTCCTGCTCGCCGTGGAGGCTGAGAATCGGGCACTGGACCTGCGCGAGCTCTGCGTCCAAGTTCCAGTCGCTGAAGTCGTCGGACAGCCAGGTATCGACCCACGCACGCAGCACCCAGAACGCCTTGTCGCCGTGGTACTTCTGCAGGCGCTCCAGTTGGCCTTCACGGGCGAATTCCAGCTCGGCGGCGCGGATGCCGTCGCGGGTCCGGTGCTCGACGAAGGCCTGGGCCGACTCGGTAATCAATGCCGCGCAGCTCTGCGGGTGCTGTGCGGCGCAGGCCACCGCCATGGCGCCGCCGACACTGTGGCCGAACACCACGCCACGCTCGAAGCCGAAGTGCTGTTGCAGCAAGGGGAAGAAAGCCCGCGCCTCATCGTCGATGAAATCCAGCGGCAGGGCGCCGGGATAGCCTTCGGAGCGACCGAAACCGAGGCGGTCGTAGGCGATTACCGGGCGGCCGCTGGCGCGCGCCAGCTGCTCCGGAAAGTCGCGCCACAGCGTCACGCAGCCCAGCGAGTCATGCAGCAGCAGAATCGGCACGCCGACGGTTTCAGCGGGCATCCAGTCCTGGGCGAACAGCTGGCCCTTGTCGCTGTCGATCCAGTGTTCCCGGGTAGTGACGGCGGACAACATGCGGATCTCCAGTGAGGTTGATGGGGGCCATGGTAGGGCCGATAGGCTGCTAAGGAAACCTTAAGGCTGCCCGGCGATGATGGTGACTCGCGGCCGGAGCTGTCCCGGGCAGTGCTCACACCGGGTCCGGCCGCTTTTTTTGAATTGAAGAGGAGTCCTGCCTTGGACACTTGCCCTGGTCGATTGCGACAGGTCTGAACAGCGAGCCGTCCGGCAGAATCCTGCCACTGTCTCGCTGCGTTGCGGACAGTGGCGATACGCATCCCGCCAAGGGATGACGTCTCACCATTCCCCAGCGGGGCCGATCCGGCCCTTCGCTCCCTCGCAATCCCTCCCCCGAACGCGCGCCGGCATCGCCCGGCGCATGGAGCGGCCGTGCGCCGCAAACGAGGTGGAACATGGATTGGAAAATCTTCCTGCTGCGGGTCGCCGCGGCACTCATCCTGGGCGCCCTGATCGGCGCCGAACGCCAGCTGCGCCAGCGCCTCACCGGCCTGCGCACCAATGCACTGGTCAGCACCGGCGCCTGCCTCTTCGTGCTGATGACCCAGGCGATGCCGGGACTCTCGGCGGACGCCCCGCGCATCGCCGCCTACGTGGTGTCCGGCATCGGCTTCCTGGGCGGTGGCGTGATCATGCGCGACGGCCTGAACGTGCGCGGCCTCAACACCGCCGCCACGCTCTGGTGCACCGCCGCCATTGGAGTGCTGTGCAGCATGGGCCTGTTGCTGGAGGCCGCGCTGGGCAGCGTGGTGGTGCTTTGCGCCAATATCCTGCTGCGCGACATCGCCCAGCGCATCAATCAGCAGGACGTGGTTCCGGCCAGCGAAGCGGAGCAGCGTTATGGCGTCGCCATCGTCTGCCGCGCCGAGGATGAAATCCAGGTGCGCAGCCTGATGCTGCACAGCCTGGACAGCAGCGAACTACGCCTGCAATCGCTGCACAGCGAGGACCAGCCCAACCCGGCGAAACTGGAAGTGCGCGCCGAGTTGCTGGGCGGCCATGGCGCCGCCGGTCAGCTGGAACGCATGGTCAGCCGCATCAGCCTGGAGAAGGGCGTCAGCTCGGTGCGCTGGCAGCTGTTCGAGCTGGCCAGTGATTGAAACCGAGTTGCGCCAATGGGCTTTTCGTAGGAGCGGGCATTGTAGCGCGCCCGTGAAACAGGGGGGGGGGGGTTAGCGAGGAAGCGAGCGCCAACACCCCCCGC
>NZ_JBGLYK010000308.1:0-4983 GCF_047304025.1 Pseudomonas sp. Pseusp97
TTTTTTTAACCTCCCGGGGGCCCGTTGGGGGCCTGTTTAAACTTTGGGTGCCGGCTCCCCCTCCGGGCCCCCCCCCCTTCCGGGCGGGGGGCGGGGGAGAGGGAAGGCGCAGGCACGGATTTTCAGGACCGTAGGGCGCATGACCCGAAACGGGTTATCCGCCGATCACCTCGTGGCGGATAACGCTGGCGCGTTATGCGCCCTACGGTCTGCGGATTCGGTGGATGCGGCAGGTCGGTCGCGGATTGTGTCCGCAATGGGATGATGGGGGTTTCGGCGCTGTCGTCACCCTTCGCGGACAAGGTCCGCTCCTACAGGGTGGCGGGCCTCCGGAGTGTGCTGGCGCTGGTCCGGCTCTCGTAGGAGCGGATCTTGTCCGCGATCTCTCCTGCTCGATGTGTGCCGGTGAGCGATGTTCGCGAGCAAGCTCGCTCCTACAGTCTCGCTCTCGTGCCTGGGCGGCTTTTCGTAGGAGCGAGCTTGCTCGCGAACCAGTGGGTTCGGTGGGCGTGGCAGGTCCATCGCGGACGGAGTCCGCTCCTACGTGGAGGCCTGCGTGGAGGCCATGCCCTTTCCCTAACCCTCTCCCTGAAGGGAGAGGGGACCGATCGGAGCAGGATGAAACTACGGCGTCAACCGGTACGATCTGCGCCCTCTCCTGCAAGCGTGAGAGAGGGCCGTTCGGTGCAGGATGAAACTATGGTGTCAGCTGGCACGATCGGCTCCCTCTCCCTTCGGAGCGGGGCGCGCAGCCAGGGCAGGCGAGAGGGAAAGCCCAGGCACGGATTTTCAGAAGAAGACCGTTGCTCCTAAGCAGCGCTCCCCTGGTGAGCAGGAACCGCACCCACACCTGCCCACCTCACTGCCACCCCTTCACCCCGCTCATGTCCGGCAGGTGGTGGGCGATGCCCTTGTGGCAGTCGATGCAGGTCGCCGCGCCGGAGGCCAGGGCGGTGGAATGCATCTGCCGGGCGCGCTGGCTCTGGCGGGTGAAGTCCATGAACTGGAAGTTGTGGCAGTTGCGGCACTCCAGCGAGTCGTTGGCCTTGAGCCGCGCCCATTCGTGCTCCGCCAGTTCGCGGCGGTGATCGAGGAATTTCTCGCGGGTGTTGATGGTGCCGAAGATCTTGCCCCAGACCTCCTTGGAAGCCTGCATCTTGCGCGCGATCTTGTCGGTCCACTGGTGCGGCACGTGGCAGTCCGGGCAGGTGGCGCGCACACCGGAGCGGTTGCTGTAGTGGATGGTGTCCTTGAGTTCGACGAAGACGTTGTCGCGCATCTCATGGCAGGAGGTGCAGAAGGCCTCGGAGTTGGTCGCTTCCAGCGCGGTGTTGAAGCCGCCCCAGAAGATGATCCCGGCGAGGAATCCGGCCAGCGTCAGGAAGCCCAGGCTGTAATGCACGCTGGGCCGGCGCAGGACGTGCCAGTAGCCCGAGAGCCAGGCGAACAGAGCTTTCATGGCGCCTCCTCAGGGCTTGCCGGTCGACGTGCCGGCGGCCGCGTCGTGCTGGAGGATGGTGTCGATGTCCTCGAAGGTGTTGCCCACCAGTGGCTTCACGTCCTTCTGCGGCACATGGCACTGCACGCAGAAGTAGCGCCGCGGGGCCACGGCGGCCAGTGGCTGGCCGTCGCGATCCATGTAGTGGGTGATGCTGATCATCGGCGCCTGCACCCGCGCGCTGTTGGCGCGGCTGTGGCAGGACAGGCACTTGTTGCTGTTGCTGTCGATGCGGTAGCCGACGATGGTGTGGGGGATGGTCGGTGGCTGCTCGGGGTAGTTGCGCTCGCGGCGGATGTCCTTGTTCTCGTCGGTGGCCAGCGGCGGCGCCGGTTGATCCTGGGTGAGGGTGCCGCCGGGGCGGCGACCGTCAGGGGCGGGCGCGTCCAGCGGGTAGTTGACCTCGGCGGCCAGCGCCGGGAGGGCGAACAGCAGCAGGAGCAGGGCAGGCAGTGTCGGTTTCATCGCGCGTTCCTCAGGCCAGGCTGACCAGTTCGATGCGCACCGCGCATTTCTTGTAGTCGGTCTGCTTGGAGATCGGGTCGGTGGCGTCCAGCGTGACCTTGTTGATCAGCTTGTTGGCGTCGAAGAAGGGCACGAACACCAGCCCCTGCGGCGGCTTGTTGCGCCCGCGGGTTTCGATGCGCGCGCGGATTTCGCCGCGCCGGCTGATCACCTTTACCTCGCTGCCGCGGCGCATCTTCAGGTCGCGTGCGTCGTCGGGGTGCATGTACACCACGGCGTCCGGCACCGCCTTGTACAGCTCGGGCACGCGCTGGGTCATGCTGCCGGTATGCCAGTGTTCGAGCACGCGGCCGGTGGA
Source organism: Pseudomonas sp. Pseusp97 (assembly GCF_047304025.1). Classification (NCBI taxonomy): domain Bacteria; kingdom Pseudomonadati; phylum Pseudomonadota; class Gammaproteobacteria; order Pseudomonadales; family Pseudomonadaceae; genus Pseudomonas; species Pseudomonas sp. Pseusp97. Next base: position 2,322 of record NZ_JBGLYK010000308.1, read on the forward strand.
GAGCCAGAACGGGTATTCCTTGTCCGGCGCTTCCGCCGGCGGCTCGTAGGGCAGGGCGAAGATGATCGCCTTCTTGTCCGGGTAGCCGTAGAACTGCAGGCCGCTGCCCTTGGCCACATAGGGGTCGTAGCCCTCGCGGTAGCGCCAGCGGGTTTCCTTGCCGTCCACCACCGGCCAGCGCAGGCCGCGCGCTTCGTGGTAGACGTCGAAGGGGGCGAGGTCATGGCCGTGGCCACGGCCGAAGCTGGCGTATTCCTCGAACAGGCCCTTCTGGATATAGAAGCCGAAGGCCTTGGCCTCGTCGTTCTCGAAGCCCTCGGCGATCTGCTCGCTGCCGAAGGCGTCCACCTGGCCGTTCCTGAACAGCACCTCATAGAGTGTCTTGCCCTTGAGGTCCGGCGCCTTGGCCAGCAGCTCGGCGGGCCAGACTTCGTCGGTGGTGAAGCGCTTGGAGAATTCCACCAGTTGCCAGAGGTCGGATTTCGCCTCGCCCGGCGCCTTCACCAGTTGGTGCCAGAACTGCGTGCGGCGCTCGGCGTTGCCGTAGGCGCCTTCCTTTTCCACCCACATGGCGCTGGGCAGGATGAGGTCGGCGGCCTGGGCGGAAACGGTCGGGTAGACGTCGGAGACGATCACGAAGTTCTCCGGGTTGCGCCAGCCCGGCAGGACCTCCTGCATGACGTTCGGACCGGCATGCATGTTGTTGCAGACCTGGGTCCAGTAGACGTTGAGCACGCCGTCCTTGAGCATCCGGCTCTGCTGCACGGCGTGGAAGCCGATCTTTTCCTGGATGGTGCCGGCGGGCACCTTCCAGATCTTCTCGGCGGTCTCGCGGTGCTTGGGGTTGGTCACCACCAGATCGGCCGGCAGGCGGTGGGCGAAGGTGCCCACCTCGCGGGCGGTGCCGCAGGCCGAGGGCTGGCCGGTGAGGGAGAAGGGGCTGTTGCCCGGCTCGCTGATCTTCCCGGTAAGCAGGTGGATGTTGTAGATCAGGTTGTTCGCCCAGACCCCGCGGGTGTGCTGGTTGAAGCCCATGGTCCAGAACGACACCACCTTGCGCTTCGGGTCGGCGTACAGCTCGGCCAGGGCCTTGAGGCGTTCGGCCGGCACGCCGCTTTCCTTCGCGGTGCGTTCCAGGGTGTAGGGTTTGACGAAGGCGGCGAACTCGTCGAAGCCGATGTCGCTCCAGGTGTTGGCCTTGTCCGCGTTCTTCGCCTGCTTCTCCAGCGGGTTGTCCGGCCGCAGGCCGTAGCCGATGTCCTCGGCACCGCGGGCGAAGCGGGTGTGCTTGTCGACGAAGTCGCGGTTGACCGCGCCGCTTTCGATGATGTGGTTGGCGATGTAGTTGAGGATGTAGAGGTCGGTCTGCGGCTTGAACACCATCGGGATGTCCGCCAGGTCGAAGCTGCGGTGCTCGAAGGTGGAGAGCACGGCGACCTTGACCTGGCCTGCGCTCAGGCGGCGGTCGGTGACCCGCGACCAGAGCACGGGGTGCATCTCGGCCATGTTCGAGCCCCAGAGCACGAAGGTGTCGGTGGCCTCGATGTCGTCGTAGCAGCCCATGGGCTCGTCCATGCCGAAGCTGCGCATGAAGCCCATCACCGCCGACGCCATGCAATGCCGGGCGTTGGGGTCGATGTTGTTGCTGCGCAGGCCGGCCTTGAACAGCTTGTTGGCCGCGTAGCCTTCCCACACCGTCCATTGCCCGGAGCCGAACATGCCCACGGAAGTGGGGCCCTTGGCCTTGAGCGCGGCCTTGAACTTCTCGGCCATGATGTCGAAGGCGGCGTCCCAGCTGATCGGCTGGAACTCCCCCTGCTTGTCGAACTTGCCGTCCTTCATGCGCAGCAGCGGGCGGGTCAGGCGGTCGCTGCCGTACATGATCTTGGACAGGAAGTAGCCCTTCACGCAGTTGATCCCGCGGTTGACCTCGGCCTTGATGTCGCCGTGGGTGGCGACCACCTTGCCGTCGCGGGTGGCGACCATCACGCTGCAGCCGGTGCCGCAGAAGCGGCAGGGCGCCTTGTTCCAGTCCAGGCGGGTCATGTCCGCCTCGGTGACCAGGTTGCTGGCGGAGCTGAGGATCGGCAGTCCGGCGGCGGCCGCGGCAATGGCGGCGGCGTTGGCCTTGGCGAACTGGCGGCGGGTCAGGTTCATCGGGCACCTCCGGCCTGGGCGAGAACGGGTTCGGGGTCGATCTGCGGGCATTCCGGCGACTCGACGATCTCGTGGTAGATGAGCACGGCGTTGAGTACGCCCGGCAGGTTCTGGATGGCGTTCAGGTTGTCGAGAATGCTCGCTTCGTGGGCCGCCTCCAGCACCACCACCAGTTTTCCCTGCGGGCTCTGCTGGTGGACTTCCAGGCCCGGCAGGCGCAACAGGTTGGCCTTCACGGCCTCCAGCAGTTCAGGGCGGGAGTGGACGATCAGGCTGGCGATCTGGATGCTCTGGGGCATCTGCGTCTCAGGCATGGGGAGCCTCGCGGTTCAGTTGGATGGCGTGGCCGGGGCAGGGCGCTACGCAGGCGCCGCAACCGGTGCAGAGGGAGGGATCGAGCAGGGGCAGGGACGGACCGCCCAGCTGCGGGCGGAAGCGGATGGCGCGCGGCTCGCAGGCGTCGTCGCAGCTGCGGCAATGGATGCCGGCGCGCGCAGATCGACGA
>NZ_JBGLYK010000309.1:0-4966 GCF_047304025.1 Pseudomonas sp. Pseusp97
CCCCCGCTGATTTTTTTTATTGATACGGCGACCACCGTCTTCTACACGTCTCTATTGGTCGGGTGCGTCAGATGTGTATTAGTGTCAGTCTGGTCTGCGGCGACGGCGCCGCCGATGCCCTGCGCCGGGCGGTCGAAGCGGGCGTGCTGACCGAGAAGAAAATCCGCGTGATGCCCGACGATCTGGCGGTCGGCCCGCTGGATGACGTGGATAACCCGCCCTGCCAGCAGCGCGCTGCGTTCTGGCATGAGCTGGGCGGCGACGTGCTGCGCGAGCGGGAAATCGCCATCGAGATGGCCACCGAAGTGAACTGGCTGCGCAGCCCGGACGTCGCCACAGTCACCCTCTGGCATGGCGACAGCGCCAGCGAGCAGTTGCTGCTACGCCGCGTCTGCGCGCTGCTCCCGGCCAGCGTCAGCCTGCGCAGTGTCGGCGCTGGCAGCGGCCAGTGCCGCAGCGAAGACCGCCACGCCATCGCCATGCTCAAGCCCGTCGAACTGGCCAACGCCCTGGCCGCCAGCCACGAACTGGACGCCACCGAGCGCCAAAGCCTGGCGGCGGACTGGCAGCGCGCCCTGGTGGAAAACGCCGAGCTGCGCCTGTGGCTGGATGGCCAGCTGAGCGGCACCGGCTATGCCCACATCGACCGTATCCTGCTGGACAGCGCCAGCGAGACCTGGCGCCCGGTGCAATCGCTGATCGGCCCGACCATGGCCTACGTCGACGGCCTGTTCGTCAGCGACCTGCTGGCGGCCTGGCGCCTGCGCGAACAAGTCGCGGCCGGTGCGCTGGAACTGCGTGGCGAAGACTTCTGGACCAACGCCGAGGTACGGCTCGCCTAGGCTCGGCCGCGGCAGCCCTGCTAAACTCGCGCCCTTTTTCGCCAGGAGGCCGCATGTCCAACGCCCCTACCAGTGAAGTGCTGCTGCGCCAGATCGAGCGCTTCCAGGGCCGCGTCCTGCTCGCCGGCCTGCCCGCCGACGCCCTGCTCGGCGACCTGCCACAAGCCCAGGGCTGGAGCTGGCATGCTGGCGATGCCCGCCAGTTGGAAGGTCGTTATCCCGGCAACTGCCACTTCGGCGCCACGCCGCCGGCGGGTCGGTTCGACGCCGCCGTCCTGTTCCTGCCCAAGTCCCGCGAACTGACCGACTACCTGCTCGCCGCGCTGGCCAGCTGCGTGCCGGACGGCGAGCTTTATCTGGTCGGCGAGAAGCGCGCCGGCGTCGAACGCGCCAGCAAGCAGCTCGGCGAGTTCGGCCGCGCCAGCAAGCTGGACAGCGCCCGCCACTGCCAGCTGTGGCACACGCACATCGACGGTGCACCGGCAGCGCCTGACCTGCATGCCCTCGCGCAACGCTACGAGCTGCCGTTGGCCGACGGCCCGCTGCAAGTCATCACCCTGCCCGGCGTGTTCAGCCATGGCCGCCTGGACCGCGGCAGCGCGCTGCTGCTGGAGCACCTGGACAAACTGCCCACCGGCCACGTACTGGACTTCGGCTGCGGCGCCGGGGTGCTCGGCGCCACGCTCAAGCGACGTTATCCACAGAGCCGCCTGACGCTGCTGGACGTCGACGCGTTCGCCATCCAGAGCAGCCGCCTGACCCTGGCCGCCAACGGCCTGGAGGGCGAAGTGATAGCCGGCGACGGTATCGATGCCGCGCCGGAAGGCCTCTCCGCCATCGTCAGCAACCCGCCCTTCCACCAGGGCGTGCACACCAGCTACGCCGCCACCGAACAGTTGCTGCGCCAGTCGGCCCGCCATTTGACGAGCGGCGGCGAACTGCGCCTGGTGGCCAACAGCTTCCTGAAATACCCGCCGCTGATCGAACAGCACCTGGGCCCCTGCCGCACCCTGGCCGAGGCCGACGGCTTCCGTATCTACAGCGCCCGGCGCTGATCCAAGGCTCGCACTACACTCCACGCAGCCCGACGGATCGGCGCATCGCCGCTCGCCCTGAAATATCGAGGACACCCGTGAATCGCAGAATCAAAGATGACGTCGAACTGACTTTCGCCATGGGGCCGAAGGAGAAACCGCATCATCTGAAGCGCTCCCTCAAGCCGCGTCACCTGAACATGATCGCCATCGGCGGCTCCATCGGCACCGGCCTGTTCGTCGCCTCCGGCAGCACCATCGCCACCGCCGGCCCCGGCGGCGCGCTGCTCGCCTACGCGCTGATCGGCCTGATGGTGTTCTTCCTCATGACCAGCCTCGGCGAGCTGGCGGCGTACATTCCCGATTCCGGCTCGTTCTGTACCTATGGCAGCCGTTTCATCGACGATGGCTTCGGTTTCGCCATGGGCTGGAACTACTGGTACAACTGGGCGGTGACCATCGCCGCGGAGCTGGTGGCGGCGCAGCTGGTGATGAAGTTCTGGTTCCCGGAAGTCTCGGGCATGGTCTGGAGCGCCGGCTTCCTCGGCATCATGTTCATGCTCAACTTCTTCTCGGTGAAGGGCTTTGGCGAGAGCGAATTCTGGTTCGCGCTGATCAAGGTAGTGGCCGTGGTGATCTTCATCGGCATTGGCCTGGCCAGCATCATCGGCATCATGCATGGCATCGACAGCCCGGGCTTCAGCAACTTCACCACCGGCGATGCGCCCTTCGTCGGCGGCCTGCAGGCGATGATCGGGGTGGCGATGATCGCCGGTTTCTCCTTCCAGGGCACCGAGCTGATCGGCGTTGCGGCGGGCGAATCGGAGAACCCGCAGAAATCCATTCCCATCGCCATTCGCCAGGTGTTCTGGCGAATCCTGATGTTCTACATCCTGTCGATCTTCGTGATCGGCATGCTGATCCCCTACACCGATCCGAACCTGCTCAAGACCGACAGCACCGACATCAGCACCTCGCCCTTCACCCTGCTGTTCGAGCGCGCGGGCCTCGCCGCCGCAGCCGGCGTGATGAACGCGGTGATCCTCTCGGCGATCCTCTCGGCCGGCAACTCGGGCATGTACGCCTCGACCCGGATGCTCTACACCATGGCCACCCAGGGCAAGGCGCCGCGCCTGTTCACCCAGGTGTCGGAGAGCGGCGTGCCGCGCTACGCCCTCTACGCCACCACACTGATCGGCGCGCTGTGCTTCCTCACCAGCTTCATCGGCGACAAGACCGTCTACACCTGGCTGCTCAACGCCTCGGGCATGTGCGGCTTCATCGTCTGGCTGGGCATCGCCGTGTCGCACTACCGCTTCCGCAAGGGCTTCGTGCTGCAGGGCGGCAACCTCAACGACCTGCCCTACCGCGCCAAGTGGTTCCCGTTCGGCCCGCTGTTCGCCTTCACCCTCTGCCTGGTCATCACCCTGGGGCAGAACTACCAGGCCTTCGTCGGCGAGCACGTGGACTGGGCCGGTCTGGTCGCCACCTACATCACCATCCCACTGTTCCTCGCGATCTGGCTGGGCTACCGCTTCAAGAACGGCACCCGCTTCATCCGCTACGAGGACATGGACATCCGCCCCGCCCGCGACTGATCCGCCGCGCAGGCTTGCCCAAGTCCTGCGACTTGGGCAGAATGCGCCCCGTCCTAGGGGAGTAGTCTCCCGCGAGCGCCCAGCTCGCCCGGTACGCGTCAACACACTTGGTCCGCAGACCATGGCGCGTACGATCCAGGCCTGCAGCGTTCAGGCCGGGGTTTGACAAGACCTATGACACGAGCAACCTGACCCGGGGCGGGCAGGTGGCGCGTGTCATGGTGATTAGTCGACCCGCCCCTTTAGGAAGCCTGATGGAATCCCTCTTCGTCCCCACCCTGATCGTTGCCCTCGCGGAAATCGGCGACAAGACGCAACTGCTCGCACTCGTCCTCGCCGCGCGTTTCCGCAAGCCCTGGCCGATCATCGCCGGAATCATCGCCGCCACCCTGGCCAACCACTTCGCCGCCGGCGCCGTTGGCAGCTGGGTCGCCTCGTTCTTCTCGGAAAGCACGCTGAGCTGGGTACTGGCCGTGTGCTTCCTGGCCGTCGCCGGCTGGACCCTGATTCCGGACAAACTGGATGACGACGAAGAAGGCTCGCTGAAGAAATTCGGTCCCTTCCTCACCACCCTGATCGCCTTCTTCCTCGCCGAGATGGGCGACAAGACCCAGGTCGCCACCGTGATGCTGGCCGCGCAGTACCCGCACTTCTGGCTGGTGGTGATCGGCACCACGCTGGGCATGCTGATCGCCAACGTGCCGGTGGTGCTGGCGGGCAACTTCGCCGCCGAACGCCTGCCGCTGAACCTGATCCGCCGCCTGGCCGCTGCCGCCTTCGCCGTCCTCGGCCTCGCCGCCGTGTACCACGCGCTGAAGCTCTCCGGAGCGTTCTGACCGGCAGCTTTTCGTCGGGAGGCTGGCGCGCCGGCCAATGCCTGTGTATCGCGCGCGATACACAGTGGCGCTCGTGCCTCCCATGACCAAGGACGTCGCCATGCCGGAAAAGGACCTCAAGAAGATTGCCCGCCACCACATCGACCTGGCCTGGAACAAGGGACACCTGGCGCTGGTGGAGCAGTTGCACAGTCCGGACTTCATCTACAAGAGCGCCTTTACCGCCCAGCCGCTGGACAACGCCGGCTACCGGGCACTGGTGGAGGAGATCCGCAGTGGCATGGAGGACCTGGAAGTAGCGGTGGAGGAATGCATCCGCGAGGGCAACAAGGTCTTCACCTGGAGCACCCTGATGGGCAGCATCGCCCGCCCGGTGCTGGGTTACCCGGTCAGCGACCGTATCGTCAGCATCTCGGCCATGGGCTTCTGGATCTTCAACAGCCAGGACCAGCTGCAGGAACTGTGCACGCTGTTCGACATGGAGAGCTTCCGCGCACAGATGGGCCTGCCCAACCGGCCCTTCGCCGAGAAGGCGCTGCCCTGACAAACGGAAAAGCCCGGCCATGCGCCGGGCTTTTTGCTTTTTTGTAGGAGCGAGCTTGCTCGCGAACCGGAGCCGCTCAATGCTGGGCGGTTCGCGAGCAAGCTCGCTCCTA
>NZ_JBGLYK010000030.1:0-40576 GCF_047304025.1 Pseudomonas sp. Pseusp97
GCGCACGCGGTTGTGGTTGAAGCCCACCAGCTCCTCGGCCTGGAAGCCACTGATCTCCACGAAGTCCGGGTTCACATGGGTGACCGCGCCCTTGAGATCGGTGGTGGAGAGGATGTTGGCGTCGGCCAGCACTTCCACCTGGCGCCCGCTGACGGGCAGGTTGAGCTTCATCGCTGGTGCTCCAGGCGGGTCTGGAACAGTTGCTCCGGCGCCAGCGGCTTGCTGAACAGGAAGCCCTGGGCGTGGCGGCAACCTTCCTGGCGCAGGAAGTCGAGGTGTTCCTGGCGCTCCACACCTTCGGCCACCACTTCCAGGCCGAGGCTATGGCCCAGGCCGATGATCGCCCGGCAGATGGCGCTGAGCTCCGGGTCGTCCGGCACGCGGGTGATGAAGCTGCGGTCAACCTTGAGGATGTGCAGCGGGTAGCGCTTGAGGTAGCCCAGCGAGGAATAGCCGGTGCCGAAATCGTCCAGCGCCAGGCGTACGCCCTCGGCGGCCAGTTCGCGCAGGCAGGCGAGGGTTTCCGCGCCGTCCTGCATCAGCAGGCTTTCGGTGATTTCCAGCACCAGGCTGCGTGGCGACAGGCCGCTCTCGGCAAGAATCTGCTGCACCCGCGCGGCGAATCCCGGCTGCTGCAGCTGCCGGCTCGACAGGTTGACCGAGCAGTACAGGTTGCGATGCCCCTGGCTCTGCCACAGCACCGTCTGCCGGCAGGCCTGGCGCAGCACCCAGTCGCCGACCGGAACGATCTCGCCGGATTCCTCCAGCGCCGGGATGAAGTCCAGCGGCGAAATCGACTGGTCGTCGTGCTTCCAGCGCAGCAGCACTTCCACCGCTTCCCAGTGCGGCGAGTCGCGGTCCAGGCGGACGATGGGCTGGTAGTGCAGGCTGAATTCCTCGCGGCGCAGCGCCTGGGCCAGTGCGCTTTCCAGGTCCAGCCGGCGTTGCGCCTCGGCCTGCAGCTCCAGGCTGAAGCGCGCGTACTGCGCCTTGCCGGCCTCCTTGGCGCGGTACAGCGCGAGGTCGGCGGCCTGCAGCGTGTCGATGGCCTGGCCGTCGGTCATCAGTCCGGTGATGCCGATGCTGGCGCTGACTACCAGCGTGCGTCCGTCCACATGCAGCGGCTGGCGCAGGCAGTCGAGCATGCGTTGCGCGACCTGCTCGGCGTCCGCCAGGCTGGCCAGATCGTCCAGTAGCACGACGAACTCGTCGCCGCCGAAGCGCGCCAGGTGGTCGCCCGGCCGCAGGCAGCGCAGCAGGCGCTGGGAGACCTCCACCAGCACGCGGTCGCCGACTGCATGGCCGAGGCTGTCGTTGATCAGCTTGAAGCGGTCCAGGTCGATGAACAGCAGGCCGGACTCGCGCGCGCCGGGGCGGCGCTGGCGCATCAGGGCCTGCTGCAGCAGCTCGTCCAGGCGCAGGCGGTTGCCCAGGCCGGTGAGCGGGTCGTGCCGCGCCGCGTGACTGAGCTGGTGCTCGCTGGCCTTGTGCTGGCTGATGTCGGTCTGCGAGCCGGCCATCCGTCCGTCGGTGATCACGCCGCGCGCCAGCACCCAGAGGTAATTGCCGTCGCGCTGGCGGATACGGTACTCGTGGCTGAGCAGCGCGCTGCTGCCGCGCAGGTGCGCGTCGATGGCCTTGCGCAGGCCGGGCAGGTCGTCCGGGTGCACGCGGGCGAACCAGCTGGTGCTGCCTTCGCCGAGGTTGTCGCGGGACAGGCCGAGCATGCGTGCCCAGCGCTCGGAGACGTAGAGGCGGTCATTGCCAAGGTCCCAGTCCCAGATGCCGTCATTGGCGCCACGCAGGGCGCGGGCATAGCGCGCCTCGCTGTCTTCCAGCGCCTGGCGCTGGGCGGCGCCGTAGGTGTCGATGGCCAGCGACATGTCGAAGAACACCCGCTTGAGCAGGCTGGCGTAGGTCCTGGCTTGCGGCGCATCGCCCATCAGGTCGGCGAGCATCTGGTCGAGGTACAGGCGATAGGCGCCCAGGTACCACTTCAGCTCGACGCCGACCTGCTGGTGCACCAGCCCGATGCGCAGGCGATCGCGCACGTAGTCGGCATCCTGCGGGGCGTCCCACAGCTGCCGGTAGTATTCGAACTGGCTGCATTTGAGCCGCGCCAGCGTCGCCGGCTCGGCGAGGATCGCCCCCAGCGGCGGGTAGTTGCGCAGGTGGTCGTAGAGCTGCTCGATGAAGCGCTGGTGGCAGCCTTCCAGTTCGGCGGCGCGGCCATGGAGAAGGTCACCGTCCTCCTGTCGCCATTCCAGGTAACTCAGGCGCTGTTCGACTTCCATCGTCGACAGGCCGATGCGCTCGAGCACGCTATCGAGCTTGGGTCCCAGGCCCATGTTCGGCTCCTTGCGGGGTCTGCTGTTTTTATCGGGCATGAAAAAAGCGCCGGCCGGTCATCCCGTCGAAATCGAGGATGACCAACTCGGCGCTTTGTCTTGCAGGTCCACAAGTCCTGCCCGGCAAAGCCAGCTTCCGCAACGCGGAACGCGGGTGGTTTGTCTTTTACACCAGGGAACGAGGGCCAGACAACTCCTGCAATGCACCGCTCAATCGCTGGCGCAGTTCGCCCAGCTCGCGAGAGCGGAAGGCATGCCGGGTGCGCTCCAGCACGCCGATGGCATCGGCCAGCAGCGCGAGCATTCGCGCCGATTCGCTCAAGGGCGCTTCCTTGAACCATCGGCACAAAGGGGCCTGCTCGCAGTCGCGCGGCCCTTCCATTACCGCGCAGGGCAGTTCATAGGCGGCCAGCAGCGCCCGAACCTGGCGCGCCAGCGCCGGGTCGTGGGAGGTGACCAGCAACTGGACCGGATACCGGTGGAGAGTCATGGCGGGGATCACTCATATCAGGGATACGCCAAATGTAATCGGTAGTGGCTATCTGATATTGACTTTTGTCATGCCGGTGCAAGCTTGCGTGACGCGCCGACGGATGGCGTGAATCGGCTCGCATTGCGGTGTCGGGAGACTGCCAGAAACGCGCGGTGACGTCGGGCGTATAACCGGGAACAGGTTATCCGACGGACCCTTGGCGGGCGGATAACGCTGGTGCGTTATGCGCCCTACATGCTGGAAGAGCAGGCAAAACGTACCGGCTGACACCGAGGTTACTTCTCGCTCCGAACGGTCCCCTCTCCGTAACCCTGGCTGCGCGCTCCGCTCCGAAGGGAGAGGGGACCGGAGGGGCCGGCTGAAACCACGGCATCAGCCGGCAGGAACTGCTCCCTCTCCCTTCAGGGAGAGGGGACTGGAGGGTGCCGGCTGAAACCACGGTATCAGCCGGCAGGAACTGCTCCCTCTCCCTTCAGGGAGAGGGCGGGGGAGAGGGCCGCCACCTGCACTGTGCTTCACAGGGGGCTTCGATGCTTTAACGAGGTGCTCAGGCGGCGTGGAACGATGGGTATCGCTTCGCTCCACGCCATCCTACGGAGTGCGAGCAGGGCATCAGTGCAGCGAGCGCACCTGGTTTTCCATGATGCGCACCGCATCGGTCCAGCGCACCCAGACCTTGCCCTGCCAGTCCATCACGCTGGTGGGCTGGCCTTCGATCTGCTCCATGCGCCGGCGCGGCAGGTGCGGGTTGTTCTGCTGCGCATCGCGCAGCGCCGGCAGCACTTCCGTGCTGATCCACTGGCGCAGGCTGCGGTTCTCCGGGTGATAGAAGTGCACCAGCAGCAGCGCGTAGAGGCCGCTTTCGCTGACCAGATAGAGTTTCTCCGCCGAGCCGGCCAGAAGCTCGTGGCGAAGCTGGTCCGGGTCGAGCTTGCTGGTCACCCGCTCGCCGAGGTGGCTATTGGTCAGCTTGGCCAGATCGCGCAGGACGAACCACGCCTGGCGCTCGATGAGCAGCCCGCGCAGGCGACGGTTATAGCGTTGGAACACAGTGGGAATCAGGCCTTCGTCGGCCGACATCGAATCGGAAAACTTCATGCTGTCTCTCCATGTACGTCCAGAAGCCGCCGCCCGAACAACCATGGAGGGAGGCGGACCGTGCAAGGGTGGAATACCGAGACATACAGGAAGCTCAGCCGAGCCGAAGCTCGCCTCACACGATCCGCCATGGACTGCCAGATGACACTGACTGCTTTTCCGCCAATGCACCTGCCATGACGCGTGTAACGCAACCTGTATGTCTTCAGGATTCCACTCCTGGCCACAGCAAGCCGTGGCAGGCAGAACGCTACGCAGGGGTCTTGTAGGACAGCAATGCAGTTTGGGCGTAGGGCGATTCGGTAAATACCATCCCACGACGATGAACTTCCAGTTCAAGCCCGCAAGAACAGTGCTCGTCGGCTTTCCTCCAGAGCAAATTGACTGACTCAAATAGTAGTGTGTATGGTACACACTGCTGAGTCGCCGGGAGAGCGAGGATGCGCAGCAGGGAAATCATCGAACTGCTGATCGAGGATGGTTGGCTGGAGATCGGCTGCAACGGTAGCCACCACCAGTTCAAGCATCCCGAAAAGCCCGGCAAGGTCACCGTGCCGCACCCCCAGGCGAGTCTGCCCAAAGGCACGGTGAACAGCATCCTCAAGCAGGCCGGTTTGAAACCCTGCCGGTCGGACCCCACCCATTGAGCTGCGCTATGGCGTAGCGGGAGCCACCCATGAAATTCCCTGTCGTGCTCCACAAGGACACGGACAGCGACTACGGCGTCACCCTTCCCGACGTACCCGGCTGCTATTCCGCCGGCTGCACCGTCGACGAGGCGCTGGATAACGCCAAGGAGGCGCTGGCCCTGCATTTCGAGGGCCTGGTGGCCGATGGCGAAGAACTGCCCCAGGCGCAGTCCATCGACCAGCACCTGACCAACCCGGACTACGCCGGCGGCGTCTGGGCGGTCATCGAATTCGACGTCACGCCCTACCTCGGCAAGGCCGTTCGCTTCAACGCCACGCTGCCCGAACACCTGCTGCAACGCATCGACGACCGCGTCAGCAAGGACCAGCGCTACAGCTCCCGCTCCGGCTTCCTCGCTACCGCCGCGTTGCGCGAGCTGGCGCAATCCTGATCGCAGAACGCCAGAAACGAAAAAGCCGCGCATCTGCGCGGCTTTTTGCTGAAAGGGTGGTGGGCCCACACGGACTTGAACCGTGGACCAAAGGATTATGAGTTGCCTGGAGACGCTGCAAGCCCAGTGAAATCGGGCGTAGCCTAGCGCAGGTACAGTTAGCTGAAAGTACCACCGTAGATGGGTTTGAGCGTAATTGAGGTAAGTCTTCCAAAGCTAGGCACTATACCGTCAGTGTACCGATATTTGTACCATTGAGAATGGGGTACAGTGAGACCTAGAGCTGGTCGGGAACCTGGGCTTCAAGCCTCTTCTCCGGCACTGGCACTACTTCTGGTTCCGACTCCGTCTCGTTGCCTGCGCTTGGCTCTTGATGTTGTCTGGCCTCTACGATTGACAGGTAGTTTTGCCTGATCGCTTCCCAGCTCATGAAATGTCCATGGACAAAATGCACAAACCTGCCCATTAGACTCTTCAGAAGAGACTGGTCATCGATGCTCAGCTGAGCCATATGGTGCACCGCATTAGCCAGCCGGAACTCAGCGCTGCCGCTACCGGACAAGGCGAGATAAAGGCTTATGCCGTGGTTGAACACATGCGAGGAGTAGTTCATCCAAGGGCTGTACCTTGAGGTGATCGCCAGGGCCTTGTTATCAAGTAGATGGTTAAGGTGCAGATAAATAGTGCTTAGCAGCATTTCCGGGCGTCCTTCAGCGGCAAAGATTTCACGCCCATGAGTCTGAATGATCTTGAAAAGGATAAATCCAGACAGAGTGCTCGGGGTGCTAGCCAAGCGATAGATATCTTGGAACGTGAGCGGCAGTGGAAGCGCGCCTAAAGCGTAGAGCATTAATGCGTGACGCCTTTGTTCGAAATCAAACGGTGCGTTCACCATCGCTCTAAGCAAGACTGCTTGGATATTCACTAAAGGATGACCTTTCACATTGTGAAGGGCACCAAAAGTCCCATCCATACAGAACCATGGAATCTTGTTGGCTATCGAGAGCTGCATTGCGTCATAAACTGTAGCGTCGACGGCATCTTTGACCGTGAATGCATCAAGCTCTTCATCATGCATAGCTGGCCGCACAACGGTAATGTTGTCCAGAATCAGGCGTAAGTTTTCAAGTACGTGAGCATCCCGCTCACGTAAGTCCGATGCTGTTGTTCGGACAAGTCTCCCGCCATCTGTAAGGCCCAAGAGCATAAAATGCTCGTCAGAGATTTCACTGAGAAACGCCTCAAGTGTCTCTTTCGTGGTCGCAGGGGCGACGAGCGAAATACCAGTACCTAGTAAGTATCCGGCAATATTTGTAACCGCTAGGTAGCTGATGCTGTAGGCATCAAGCACGACTGCAGTCGGCTCCGTGTCTCCTATATCGCATAATGGCGACTTAGGGACTCGTTGGTCAGTCCAGCAGTTCATAGCTGCCTTGAAGGCATCCGATGGATATAGCGCATGACCACGCAGGTACAACGGAATAGCCTCCATCGTCTGCAGATTCACGCGCCTCTCCGCACCCTTCGCCATTTTTTCTTCTAAGAAGGGGATGAGCTCGTCAGGGTCAGACGGCATGTGCATCATCACGAAGCAATCACTGCCGTCGTTGTGGACGTGACGCAACGTTAATGCGATCCGTACGCAGGCCACATAAGGTGGAAGGCGCTCTTCCACCTTGTAGGTAGCCATGTTCAAGTTTTCGATATCGCCCTGCGACAGCTTCTGCAACAACTGCCCTACCTGACTGGACGCCTTCAGGGTGCACTCGCTACCCTCCAGCTCATCATCGATAATCAGCCGAACCAAGGTGTCACCCTCATGGGTGTACTGGACGGCCGCCAGGCATCGCTCTACCGAAGGCGAAACCTGCATGGGCTCAGTCTTCCGGTTACTAAGGCCGAAATGGAAATTGACTAGATCGACCGCATGACTGCGGGGGTCCTCAATCATCCATTTAACCCACTGGGATTCTGCTCGCTTGAAGCTACCAGCGAGTGCCAGAAAAAAGAGGATGCCCTTCACTTCGCGTGAGGGGTTCAGCAACACCGAATCCGGAACTCGTTCATGGAATATTCGTTGCTCTTCCAGGCTACGATAGCGGCCAAGGAGGTAGCAACGCCGGTACCAGGCATAAGGTCGCGTAGGCGCAAGTTCGATCATCGACTCACTGAACTTGATCGCTAGGTCGATATCGCCGCCACGTTCAGCTTGCACCGATTGGAAGCTCAGCAGTGTTACTGATTGATCGGCGCCTTTGACCCGAGCGATAACTTCGTCAAAGGTCTTGTTCTGTCCGGCCTCCTGCAAGCAGTGCAGGTAAGTCAAAACATAGGGCGAAGGCCAAAGCTCATGGCTAGGCGTCACATGCGTCGTGAGCTTGAGCGCCATATGTGGCAGATTGAGGGCGAGTAATTTCTCAGCGATTTCGAAGAGGCCGGTTGGTGCGATGGTGTGGAGTGCACCCTCCCACTCGGTGGTGAACCGGTCTACATGTTCACTTACCTCACGCCGATGGGCTGGGCTATCGTCTTGATCCGGACGTCGAAAAATATCCGCAACCAGCCTGATATAGGCCTCTTCCATTTCGGAGGCCCCGGCCAATATTCGCTCGCGACTCAGCCACTCACCAAGCTCGGACGGATTGGCCAGATTGATAAATGGACCTACTTCTTCTAGTTGGTGCGTGCTCGCCTCAAGAAATTGTCGGCACCATGCCTGCCTCTTTTGCGGGTCTCCATACGCTGCCTGTAAATCCCTCTCAGCCTGCGGAAGGCACGTATCGTCGCCAGCCAGCGCCTTGCACCTAGCAATTACCTCGGATCTGTTCGGGTCTAAGTGCTGAACACGCTTTTTCAACGCTTCGAGCAGCTCGGCGGATTGGTATTGATATATGTTGAGAATCGAGCAGCTAAGGTCATGGACTCGCCCGTCGGTACCCGACTCATCAAGAAGTCGAATGGCCATATCTCTGAGCTTGTCTACCTGCTCCTTCACCTCCGGGCGGTTCAGCCAAAAGTGGTGTCCAGCAAGGTCCGGATTGAGTGCAATGCCTGTAGCTATTGCCAAGAGCACTCTGGCGTTGTAGGAGCCATAGAGTGAGTTCAGGCGTGATGCCAGCTCAAGCGCCAGATTTGCTGCGCGCAGCCGAATAGCCCCTTCAACAGCACCGGTCAGTACACCCTCCGTGGGGAGGCTTCTTACGGCCGTCCGTATTTGCTCTTCGTCCGCGTAACAACGCAGATACGCTTCCTGGGAGTAAGCGCCCGGTGAGGACTCAGACAAATAAAGGTCTTTTGCCTCTCCCTCACGTGCGGTGCGGTAGGACAGTTGCAGCAGAGCGGCTTGGCAAACGTCTCTGATGATAGGGTTTGTGGCGCGTGAAACAATCCTTGCGACGGTTGCCCAGGCAGCGTCCTGATCTTGAGCTTCGACGAGCCCCCCATAGATAGAAATGACCTCTACCAGCGCAGCAGATTCTGGCTCTCGCTGCGCGATCGCCTTGAGCATGACTATCTGGGTCTTGGCTGTTGTCTTGTCCTTTTGCCGAAGACTTTCAAACACCAACTCCATGGGAGCGACGAGGTCTGCCGGGGCAAGCGACTTGATCTCATTGATGATCTTGTCGCGGCCGATATTGTCCCCATCACCGCTGTGATGTTGCTCAATAGAGGTCACTCGCGCTAATCCTCGCGGCTCAATTAACTATTTTGTTTCCACCTACGTTGTCGCCGCTGCCGCTGTGGGTCTGGTTAACGGTGGTTATAGTGGACGGTGCAACCAGAGCGGCCTTCGCGTTGATGTCGCGGATCAGCGTGGAGATTGTCTGAGACTGATCGAGTTGTTGGGAGATCGCTTTTTCACTCAGCCCATCGTGGAGATCAAGCTTTGCAAGCTCGCCAGCAACGGCTTCGGCGACTAAGTCCTCCTTGATCCATTGGCCCAGTCGATCCTTCAGTACGCCAGCACTGAGTTTCAGACCGTTCTTCAGGACGTCGTAAACAGTACTTGTGATGACTCCGGTGGTAATGAAGTCCATTTCGGACACTCCTTTATGTGACGGATTGACAGTAGCCGGCTGGGTTGAAGGGGGAGGCGTTGGAGTAAATCAGGCTCTGAGGCAAAAGCAGTCAGCGAAAGCTCGGCATCTTAAAAAAGAGTAGTTGGGGGCAGGCTACGATTTTCAAGCCTTTCTGCATTTCAAAGACTCTGCATCGTCCGACACTTGGGAAACGCCGAGCATCCCCAAAACTGCTGCCCTGCTTTTGCCCCCGATTTAACGGTGCGTATCAGCAGCGCACTGCCGCATTTCGGGCATTGCCGCTCGGCTGTCGGATCATTACGCCGCTTGAGGTTTTGAACATGCTCGCGGCTCGTGGCGAGGCTAGGCGCGCGTCGCCCGGTTTGCAGCGCATGTAGCATCGCGCCGACTTCAGTCTCGCTGAATACCGGCTGCTGGAATGACTTGATATAGCGGATAAAGCCGATGTCCTGGGTCACGTTGGCTGGCACCTCGGTCTTGAAGGTGCTGCCGCCCACGAAGGTGATGACTGAGTGCAGGTGCTCGGGGCTAATGCCAAGGGTGGCTTCCAGCGCTTTGAGATGTTTGTAGTTCTGCCGCAGCGGGTTCTGGAATTTGAAGGTGTGTTTGTAGAGCTTCTGAGTCCACTGCGTCTGCTTCTCGCTGCCGAAGATCCAGCCGCTCATGTTCTTCGTTTCCAGCACGAAGATGCCATAGGGCGAGAGGAATACGTGGTCGATCTGCGTCGTGCCGTCCGGCGTGTTCAGGGTGACATTGTGCAGGCGGCGGTAGGTCTGCTTATCCAGTTGCCAGTGGGCAAACAGCCGCACCAGGAGTTCGCCCATGTGCCCCTTGGCCCAAGACGATTTGAGCAGGCCGACCAGCAGTGCAGCCGGGATAATCCAAGCCAGCATGCCCCAGACCTGGGCGATGAGGGGAGTGAAGTCCATTTCCTGTCCCTGGGTAATCCTGTGTTAACCGGATAGTACCGAAACTTGGCGTAATGGCACGATAGTATCGCAGCGCGGATGGTGCGCTGCTTTGTCGCTGCGGGTTAGCCTTGAGCGGGTGCTGAATGCTGTATCTGATAGCGCGTGCTGCGCCCGCCGCCTGGGAGGCGGGCAAGGCAGCCTTTCTCTACGAGGTCGCTCAGGTGTCGCGTGGCGGTAGCTTTCGAGACTTTGGCCACGGCCTGATACTGGGCGGCGCTGATGCCGTTCTCGAAACCCTGTTCGCCGCCATCGAGCAGGCGGTTAAGCACTTTGATCTGCTCGGCAGACAAGGCTTGGCTGCGGTGCGTCTGCCAGAAGCGCGCCTTGACCAGCACGCGGTCGATTCGAGTCAGGGCCTGCTCCAGGCTCTTGAGCAACGTTGCGAGGAACCATTGCAGCCACGCGGTGATGTCCAGCGCGCCTTTCTGGGTCGCTTCCAGGATGCGGTAGTAGCCGGCGCGGTCATCGAGGATGCTCGCTGACATGGCGTAGAAGCGGATGGCTTGCTGTTCGCCTTGGGCCAGCGCCAGGTCGGTGATCGCGCGGGTGAGTCTGCCGTTGCCGTCATCGAAGGGATGCAGGGTAACGAACCAGAAGTGTGCAATGCCGGCGCGCAGAAACGGGTCGAAGTTTGCGTCGCTGCGACTATTCTCGAACCAACTGAGAAAGTCCCCCAGTTGCTTTTCCAGACCTGTGCGCGGGGGCGCCTCGAAATGCACGGTAGGGCGGTCGAGGCGGCCGGAAACGACCTGCATGGGCTCCTCGCCGCGCAACATGCCGATGCCTAGCGGGCGGGGCAGCAGGTGGTCGTCGCTGGGGAACAACCAGCCATGCCACTTGAACAGCCGCTGCAGATCGAGTGGCTGCTGGTAGGCGCGGGTGGCATCGAGCATCAGTTCTGCCAGGCCTTCCGAGCTTGGGGTGGTCCGGCCTTCTTCATTCAGCCCCAGGCGCCGCGCCAGGGATGAACGCACCGAGCCGACATTCAGTTGCTCACCTTCGATGGCGGATGAGGTGACGATGTTCTGCAGCAGGGCATCCAGACTGCTCTGTGCTTCGGTGTCACTGCCTACGGCGCCCAACATTCCGAGCAAGCGGCCCTGTGCCTGGCTGCAAGCGCGTAGCAGCGGTGCGAGCGCATCGGCTTGCCAGCTGAAGTGCGGCCAGGTGGGCTGCTGCCAGATCCAGAGAGGGTCGTTCATGAGGGCTCGCCTGTGAGCCGATTGGTGGGTTTATTCGGCTCATTTGGTGAGCCGATTGTGCCGGCTATTCGGCTCACTGTCTAATCTTTAACCAGGCTGTATGGTTTGCAGGGCGCGCTTCGCCAATGTCGTTACGCGTGGGGAGGTCTTACGGTGGGCAGGCGGGAAGAACCCCGTGATGGACAGCAGAAACGAAAAAGCCGCGCATCCGCGCGGCTTTTTGCTGAAAGGGTGGTGGGCCCACACGGACTTGAACCGTGGACCAAAGGATTATGAGTCCTCTGCTCTAACCAACTGAGCTATAGGCCCCCAGAAGGCGGGCGGATTATACCGGGGCGTTCTGGCTGGCGCCAACCGGATGCAGCGGTACCAGGAAGCGGTTGGCAAAGGCGTCGGCCGGTAGCGGGGCGCTGAGGGCGTAACCCTGGATCTGGTCGCAGCCTTCTGCTTCGAGGAAGCGCTCCTGCGCTTCGTGCTCCACGCCTTCGGCGATCACCGTGAGGTTCATGCTGCGGCCCAGGGCGATGATGGCGCGGGCTATGGCGGCGTCGTGCGGGTCGTCCGGCAGGCCGTGGACGAAGGATTGGTCGATCTTCAGGGTGTCCAGCGGCAACTGCTTCAGGTAGCTGAGCGAGGAGTAGCCGGTGCCGAAGTCGTCGATGGCCAGTTGCACGCCCAGGTGCTTGAGGCTGTGCAGGATCGACAGGGCTTCCTCGGTCTGGTGCATGAGGAAGCTTTCGGTGATTTCCAGTTGAAGGCGAGAGGACTGCAGGTTGTAGTGGGCGAGCAGCTCGCGGATGCGTTCCACCAGGTTGGTCTGGCGCAGTTGTGCGCCGGCGAGGTTGACCGAGAGCGGGCCGAAGGCGGCGTGGCTGTCCTGCCAGCGGCTCATCTGTCGACAGGCTTCGCGCAGCACCCAGTCGCCCAGTGGCAGGATCAAGCCGTTTTCCTCGGCCAGGGGAATAAAGCGGTCCGGAGAAATCGCACCGAATTGCGGATGCTTCCAGCGGATCAGTGCCTCTGCTCCTACAAGCTGCCCGCTGGCGAGGGAGAGCTTGGGTTGGTAGTAGAGCTGCAGCTGGTCGCTCTCCAGGGCGCGGCGCAGTTCGTGTTCCAGGGCCATGCGCTCGGTGGCCTGGAAGGTCAGTTCGCGGGTGTAGAACTCGACGCGGTTGCGCCCCTGGGCCTTGGCCCGGTACATCGCGGCGTCGGCGTTCTTCACCAGGGTGGCGACGTCGCTGCCATCGCTGGGGTAGAGGCAGATGCCGATGCTGGCGCTGACGAAGAACTCCTGTTCGCCAGCGATGAACGGCTTGTCGAAGCAGAGCAGCAGCTTGTTGGCGACATGCTCGGCGTCCAGCGCGTGGTGCAGCCCGGGCAGCAGGATGATGAATTCGTCGCCGCCCTGGCGGGCCACGGTATCGACGTCGCGCAGTTGCTCGCGCAGGCGCGTGGCGATGGACTTGAGCAGCAGGTCGCCGACCGGGTGGCCGAGGCTGTCGTTGATGTGCTTGAAGCGGTCGAGGTCGAGGAACAGCACGGCGCCCTGGTGATGGTTTTCCTGGGCTTCCTTGAGCGAGGAGGTGAGGCGGCTCTCGAACAGCAGGCGGTTGGGCAGGCCGGTAAGGGGGTCGTGGTGGGCCTGGTAGTCGAGCCGCGCCTGGGCGTACTTGAGGGTGGAAATGTCGGCGAACACACCGACATAGTGCGACAACTCGCCGTCGGCGTTGCGTACGGCGCTGACGGTCAGCCACTCCGGATACAGCTCCTGGTTCTTCCGGCGGTTCCAGATTTCGCCCTGCCAGTGGCCTTCGGCGTTCAGTTGATGCCAGAGGGCGACGTAGAAGCTGCTGTCGTGCTGGCCGGAAGCGAGCAGGCGCGGCGAGCTGCCGAGGGCTTCCTGCTCGCTGTAGCCGGTGATCTCGCTGAAGGCACGGTTGACGGCGACGATCCGCTGGCGGGCGTCGGTGATCATCACGCCTTCGGCCGTGCTCTCGAATACGGTCGCGGCCAGCTGGAGCTTTTCCTGCATCTGCTGGCGCTCGGTGATGTCGCGGGCGACGGTCAGCATGCAGTCGTCGCCGCCGATGGTGATGCGGTGGGCGGACAGCTCGCACAGGCGCAGGCTGCCATCGCGGGTGCGGATCTGCGCGGTGAACTCCGGTGCGCTGGGTTCGTTGGCGAGGATGCCCAGCAGCCTGCTGCGGTCGGCCGGGTTGGCCCACAGGCGCATGTCCAGGGTGGAACGCTCGGCGGCTTCCTCGCGGCTGTAGCCGGTGATGCGGGTGAAACCCCGGTTCACCTCCACCAGTCGGCCATCGCTGATGCGCGAGATGAGCATGCCATCCGGGGAGGCGTGGAAGGCCTTGGCGAATTTCTCCTCGGAGACGCGCAGCTGCTCCTGGGTTTCCTTGACCTGGGAGATGTTGCGTACCACCACGACCAGCGCCGGGGTGTCGTCGAGGACGATGTGCTGGGCCGAGAGGAGGGCGGTGAAGCGAGTGCCGTCGCGGCGGTTGAGTTGAATCTCGACGTTGTTCAGCGGCTCGCCCTGCAGGCGCGCGAGCATTGCCGGGCCCATGCCCGGTTCGCCCCAGATGCCCAGTTCGGTGGAGGTCTTGCCCAGCGCCTCGCTGGCGGGGATGCCGATCTGTTGCTCGAAGGTGCTGTTCACCGCGAGCAGTTGCCCGTCGACGCGGCGGGCGAGGACGATGATGTCCGGGCAGTGGTGGAACACCGAGGCGAACTTCTGTTCGGACAGGCGCAGGGCCTGCTCGGTGGATTTGGCGTCGGTGATGTCGATCATCAGGCCGCGCAGGATCAGGTCGTCGCCGTGGTGGATCAGCGTGACGATGTCGCGAATCCACACCACGCGCCCGTCCGCCGCGAGCATGCGGTAGTCGAAACTGTGGTTGCGCCCGGCCTGGCTTTCGCTGAGGCAGAAATTGATCGCGTGCTCGGCGTCGTCGGGGTACAGCGTGCGCTGCCAGAAGCCGGGCTCCAGCCAGTCCTTGATGGGGTAGCCGAGCAGTCGCTGGGCATGCGGGGAGACATAGGTGAAGCGGTTTTCCGCCAGGCGCATTTCCCAGGCGATGGCGATCAGGCTTTCGACCAGGCCGCGGTAATGTTGCTCGCTATCGCGCAGCGCCTGTTCGAGTCTTTCCCGCCGCTGCATTTCGCCGCGCAACCGGCGGTTCATGGTGAACAGCACCAGCAGGGTGAGGGCGGTGAGCAGGACGATGGGCACGACAACCCGAAGCACGGTGGGCCAGATGCTGCGGCTATCCACCAGGCCGCCGACCCAGGGCGCCTGGAGGGCGTCGATCTGCTCGATCGTCAGGTCGGCCAGGACCTTGTCGATGATGCCGGCGAGTATCGCCTGGCCCTTCGGCACGGCCATCGCCAGCTGGTAGCGGTAGGGCGTTTCGCCGCTGATCTGCAAGCCGTCGAGTTTGAGTTGGCGCAGATTCCAGACTGCGGAGGCGAGATCGCCGACGAATGCGTCCACTTGCCCGGTGGCCAGCGCCTGCAGCCCGGCGGCGACACTGGGCAAGGGCTGCAGGTTGAGGTCGGGGTGCTTGGCAATCAGCAGCTCGTGGGCCGCGTAGTTGGCCACGACGCCGACCTTGAGGCCGTATAGCTCCTTGAGGTTGCCGGGGGCGGGGCCGTTCTTGCGGGCAAGGATGATGATCGGAAAGTCGAGGTAGGGCCGGGTAAAGGTCAGGTAGTCGAGGCGCCTGGGCGTGGCCATGACTCCGGGCAACAGGTCGATGCGATTGTCGCGCGCGCGCTGCAGCACTTCGCCCCAGCTGGTCGGTTCGACCGGCTGCAACTGCACCTTGAGCTGCTCGCTGATGAGCTGCACGTAGCTGGCGGCGAGCCCCTGATAGTTGCCGTCGGCATCACGGAATTCGAAGGGCGGCCAGGAAGTATCGATGCCCAGGCGCAGGCTGGGATGCTCCTGCAGCCAGCGCTGTTCGTCGGGCGTGAGGCTCAGGGCGAACGCCTGACCTGCCCAGAATGCGAGGCACCACAGTAGAACTGCCTGCAGACGCGGCATGAAGGGCCTCACTCCTGGGAAAGACTACGCCGAAGTGTAGACGTGGCACTTTGCCCAGTGGAAGGCCCAAAGAAAAACCCCCGGTTTCAGGCCGGGGGTTTTTCATCACTCGTCGAGGAAGGAACGCAGGTGCTCGCTTCGCGACGGGTGGCGCAGCTTGCGCAGCGCCTTGGCTTCGATCTGGCGGATACGCTCGCGGGTCACATCGAACTGCTTGCCGACTTCCTCGAGGGTGTGGTCGGTATTCATGTCGATGCCGAAGCGCATGCGCAGGACCTTGGCTTCGCGAGCGGTAAGGCCGGCGAGGACTTCGCGGGTGGCTTCCTTGAGGCTCTCGCTGGTCGCCACTTCGATCGGCGACTGCATGGTGGAGTCCTCGATGAAGTCGCCCAGGTGCGAGTCTTCGTCGTCACCGATCGGCGTTTCCATGGAGATCGGTTCCTTGGCGATCTTCAGGACCTTGCGGATCTTGTCTTCCGGCATGTCCATGCGTTCGCCCAGCTCTTCCGGCGTCGGTTCGCGACCCATCTCCTGCAGCATCTGGCGGGAGATACGGTTGAGCTTGTTGATGGTCTCGATCATGTGCACCGGGATACGGATGGTGCGGGCCTGGTCGGCGATCGAACGGGTGATCGCCTGGCGGATCCACCAGGTAGCGTAGGTCGAGAACTTGTAGCCGCGGCGGTATTCGAACTTGTCCACCGCCTTCATCAGGCCGATGTTGCCTTCCTGGATCAGGTCGAGGAACTGCAGGCCGCGGTTGGTGTACTTCTTGGCGATGGAGATCACCAGACGCAGGTTCGCCTCCACCATCTCCTTCTTCGCACGACGGGCCTTCGCCTCGCCGATGGACATGGCGCGGTTGACGTCCTTGATCTCGGCAACGGTCAGCTGCGAGCTGGTTTCCAGGTCGACCAGCTTCTGCTGGTTGCGCAGGATGTCGTCACGCAGGCGCTCGATGGCCTCGGCGTACTTGGGCTTGCCCTTGAGTACGGTGTCGACCCAGGCGGTGTCGGTTTCATGGCCGGGGAACTGGCGCAGGAAGTCGGCACGCGGCATGCGGGCATCACGCACGCACAGTTGCATGATGGCGCGTTCCTGGCGACGGACGCTGTCCAGCGAATCGCGGACCTTGGCAACCAGCACGTCGAACTGCTTGGGCACGAGCTTGATCGGCATGAACAGCTCGGCCAGCGCGACCAGCTCTTCGGTCGCCTGCTTGCTGCCGCGACCATGCTTCTTCAGGGCCTTCTTGGCCTTCTCGAGCTGCTCGGAAACAGCGCCGAAGCGACGGGCGGCTTCTTCCGGATCCGGACCGCCATCGCCTTCTTCTTCCTCGCTGTCGCCGTCGGACTCTTCGTCCTCTTCGTCCTTTTCCTTGGCTTCGGCGTCATCCTTCAGGCCGACGGGCTCGACTTCCTCGGCCGGCACGGAGCCGTCGTCCGGGTCGATGTAGCCGCTGAGGATGTCCGACAGGCGGCCGCCTTCGGCAACCACACGGTTGTACTCTTCGAGAATGCCGTCCACCGCGCCCGGGAACTGGGCGATGGCGCTCATGACCTCGCGGATGCCTTCCTCGATGCGCTTGGCGATTTCGATCTCGCCTTCGCGGGTCAGCAGTTCCACGGTACCCATTTCACGCATGTACATGCGCACCGGGTCCGTCGTGCGGCCAACGTCGCTCTCTACCGCGGCAAGGGCGGCAGCGGCTTCTTCGGCGGCAGCTTCGTCGGTGTCGGTTTCCGCCAGCAACAGGGCATCCGCATCCGGGGCTGTCTCGAATACGTTGATCCCCATGTCGTTGATCATGCGGATGATGTCTTCTACCTGTTCCGGATCAGAGATATCCTCCGGCAGGTGGTCGTTGACCTCCGCGTAAGTCAGGTAACCCTGCTCACGACCACGGGTGATCAACTCTTTGAGACGAGATTGCTGTTGCGCTTTTCCGGACATAACACCCTATCCACTGAAGGTCTTGGCGGGCTGAAATAAGCCGAGGATTATACCAGATTCGAGGCTTCAGACGCCAGTTCAGCTCTGGCTGCCTGTTGAAGAGGGGGTGCTGTAGTGCTCCCGCAGTAACGCTTTCTCTTCGTCGGTCAGTTCACTGGGATTCTTTCGCAGCACGCTGTGCAGGCGGGCTTCGCGGCTGCTGAGCAGCTGGTTGTGTGCAAGTGTAGTAATGGTGTCGACGAACTGCTTTTCAAGATTGCCGTCATCGATCAGCCATTCTTTCCCCGCCAGCACCTGCAGCAGGCGCCCCTGGGGCGTACCGTGCCAGCGCGCGATGAGGTGCATCGAGCTCTGTCTCGGATTCTTCTGCAACGCCTCGACCAGCGCGGCGAGCAGTTGCGAATAGGTCTGTCCCTCGTTGGAGAAGTGGCTCGCATCCTCGACGCTCTGCGCCAGTTGAGGATGGTGCAGCAGGGTGCGCAGTGCGGTCAGGGTCGGCGATTCGACGCTGATCTCGGTGCGCGGCTGGCGCGGCGTGAACTCGCCTTTCCTGCCCTTGCCGTCCCACTTGCGATCGCCCTTCCAGGGCTTCTTGCCCTGCTTGGCGCCGCCGTTGCCGGCGGAGTACTCCTGCGGCGCCTCGAAGTAGCTCGAAGCGTCCTGGTAATGACTGTCGCCCTGCTCCGCGAACTGGCCCATGTCGTAGTCGGCGTATTCGTGGGCGTGCTGGTCCGTGCTGTGCGCGTGCGCCGCTGTGGGGGCATGGCTGGGCTTGCCCTGGCCGCCGAGGTCGGAGCGCGGTGCGCCGATCTGGCTGAGCGCCTCGGCGGACAGCCCGGTGATCTCGCCCAGGCGCTGGCGCATCAGCAGGCGCAGGGTGTTGCCGGGAATCTTCTCCAGCAGCGGGCCGGCCAGCGTCGCCAGGTGCGCCTTGCCTTCCAGCGTGCTGGGGTCGGCCTCCTGGGTGAGCTGCTGGAAGAAGTAGTCCGCCAGCGGTTGGGCCTGGTGCGCCAGGCGGGCGCGGAAGGCATCCGGACCTTCGGCGCGCACGAGGCTGTCCGGGTCTTCGCCTTCGGGCAGGAACAGGAAGCGCACCTTGCGCCCGTCCTGCAGGTTGCTCAGCGCCGACTCCAGGGCTCGCCAGGCAGCGTTGCGGCCGGCCTGGTCGCCGTCGAAGCAGAAGAGGATGTTCGGCACGATGCGGAACAGCCGCTTGATGTGTTCTTCGCTGGTGGCCGTGCCCAGGGTCGCGACCGCGTTGCGGATGCCCTGCTGGGCCAGTGCGATGACGTCCATGTAGCCTTCGACCACCATGATCTCGTCGAGATCCCGGTTGTTCTTCCGTGCCTCGTACAGGCCGTAGAGCTCCTGTCCTTTATGGAAGACCGGGGTTTCCGGCGAATTCAGGTACTTCGGCTTGTCGTCGCCCAGCACCCGGCCACCGAAGGCGATCACTCGCCCACGGCTGTCGCGGATGGGGAAGATCACCCGGTCGCGGAAACGGTCGTAGCGCTTGCCGCTGTCGGGGTTTTCCACCAGCAGGCCGGCATCGAGCATGGCCTTGAGTTGTAGGTTGTCGCCGCCCAGGTTCTTCAGCAGGTTGTCCCAGCCCGGCGGTGCGAAGCCCAGGCTGAAGTCGCGGGCGATCTCGCCGGTCAGGCCGCGGCCCTTGAGGTACTCCACCGCGGCCTTGCGCGCCGGGTGGCTTTTCAGCGCCTGGCGGTAGAACTCGGCGGCGGCGGCCAGCAGCGGGTAGAGCGGCGAGTCGACCGGCTGGCGCGGCTTGTTGCCCCGCCGGCCTTCCTCGCGGGGCACATCCATGCCGGCGCGCTTGGCCAGGTCCTCGACTGCCTGGACGAAGTCCAGCTGGTCGTGGTCCATGATGAAGCCGAGCGCGTTGCCGCCGGCGCCGCAGCCGAAGCAGTAGTAGAACTGCTTGTCGGGGCTGACGGTGAAGGAGGGCGTCTTCTCCTTGTGGAAGGGGCAACAGGCGCTGTAGTTCTTGCCGGTCTTCTTCAGCTGGATGCGCGAACTCACCACATCGAGAATGTCGGTGCGGTTGAGCAGGTCATCGATGAAGGATTGTGGAATCAGGCCGGCCATAGACTCATCGGGACGCAGGGTGGACCCAAGCATAGCGCGGGGCATCGAGGCCGCGAGCGAGGCTTGAGACTAAGCATGGGGCTTGAAAAGCAAAAACTCCGAAGTCCGCGAGTGCGAATCGGAGTTGTCGTGCCTTGAGTCAGGCACTCGCCCGGCGAGTGGGCCGGGCGATGCGGAAAGCTTGCGACGAGGCGCTGTAACTCAGTACAGGCGCTCGCGGCGGCGCTGTTCGCGCTGCACTTTCTTGGCGTGACGCTTAACAGCGGCAGCGGCCTTGCGCTTGCGCTCGGCGGTCGGCTTTTCGTAGAACTCGCGGCTACGGACTTCGGCCAGTACGCCTGCTTTTTCGCAGGAGCGCTTGAAACGACGCAGAGCTACGTCGAAGGGTTCGTTCTCTTTAACTTTGACGGCGGGCATCCAGGTCGTACCTTCAATGATTACCGGAGGATTTATCGCGCTCCTGACGGTTGTTCGGAGTCGGCGGTTTTCAAGGGTTGCGGATATTAAACGTTCGGAAGGAGGAATGCAAAGCCTCCGATCGAAAAGCACTGGTCCGAAGCCCAGCCGGCGATTATGATGCGCGGCTTCAATTTTGCCCAGAGTAAAGGCTCAAACCCATGCTAGTGCTGGGGTTGGAAACCTCCTGCGACGAGACCGGCGTCGCCCTGTACGACAGCGAAAAGGGCCTGCTGGCCGACGCGCTGTTCAGCCAGATCGACCTGCACCGCGTATACGGCGGTGTGGTGCCCGAGCTGGCCTCCCGTGATCACGTCAAGCGCATGCTGCCGCTGATTCGCCAGGTGCTGGCGGAGTCCGGCCGCACCGCCGAAGACATCGACGCCATCGCCTATACCGCCGGCCCCGGCCTGGTGGGCGCGCTGCTGGTCGGCGCCTCCTGCGCCCAGGCCATGGCGTTCGCCTGGGGCATACCGGCCGTCGGCGTGCACCATATGGAAGGTCACCTGCTGGCGCCGATGCTCGAAGAGCAGCCGCCGCAGTTTCCGTTCGTCGCCTTGCTGGTGTCCGGCGGCCACACCCAGTTGGTGCGGGTGGATGGCATCGGCCAGTACCAGGTGCTCGGCGAGTCGGTGGACGATGCTGCCGGCGAAGCCTTCGACAAGACCGCCAAGCTGCTGGGCCTCGCCTATCCCGGTGGTCCGGAGATCGCGCGCCTGGCCGCGAGCGGCACGGCGGGTCGCTTCGTCTTCCCGCGGCCGATGACCGATCGTCCGGGCCTGGATTTCAGTTTCAGCGGCCTCAAGACCTTTGCCCTGAATACCTGGCAGCGCTGCGTCGCCGAAGGTGACGACAGCGAACAGACCCGCTGCGACATTGCCCTGGCGTTCCAGACGGCAGTGGTCGAGACCCTGACCATCAAATGCAAGCGCGCGCTCAAGCAGACTCACCTGAAGAGCCTGGTGATCGCCGGTGGCGTAAGCGCCAACCAGGCGCTGCGCCAGCATCTGGAGAAGATGCTCGGCGAGATGAAGGGCCAGGTGTTCTACGCCCGCCCGCGTTTCTGCACCGATAACGGCGCGATGATCGCCTATGCTGGCTGCCAGCGGCTGTTGGCCGGGCAGCGGGACGGTCCGGCCATCGGCGTCCAGGCGCGTTGGCCAATGGAGTCGCTGCCGGCCGTCTGAAGCCGGGGAGCTGAAAGCGACAAGCTTCAAGCTACAAGCGGCACTTTGCGGCTTTTGCTTGCAGCTTACCGCTTATGGCTTGAAGCTGCTTTTTTACTAGAAATGACGCTCGCGCCCGGCGATCAGGTCGCGCAGGTTGCTGCGGTGACGCCAGACGATCAGGCCGGTAAGCACGGTCATCGGCAGCAGCGCCGAAGGCTCCTGCCAGGCCAGCAGCGGCAAGGTCAGCGGCGTGGCGACCAGGGACGCCAGCGAGCTGGTGCGTGACAGCTTGAAAGTCACCAGCCAGGCGATTGCCGCGAGCAGGGCGGCCGGCGGGTATAGCGCCAGCAGCATGCCGGCGGCGGTGGCGACACCCTTGCCGCCGCGAAAGTTGAAATACAGCGGGTAGAGGTGGCCGATCACCGCTGCCAGCCCGACCCAGGCCTGCTCCATGTCGGACAGGCCGATCAGGCGGGCGATGAGCACCGGCAGCAGCCCCTTGGCGAGATCGCCGAGCAGGGTGAGGATGGCGATCTTCCTGCCGGCCAGGCGCAGCATGTTGGTGGCGCCGGGGTTGCCCGAGCCGCTGGCGCGCGGGTCGGCGGTGCCGAACAGGCGACTGAGGAGTACCGCGAAGGACAGTGATCCGAGCAGGTAGGCGAGGATCGCCAAGAACCAGAACATGGTTTCCACCGGAGACGAGGTCGTTTCCGATTCTAACGGGGCGCCGGCCGCTTGTCGTGTCGCCTTGGAGCATGCAGTCAGTGGACAGAGTTTTCATCGAGGGGCTGGAAGTGGACACCGTGATAGGCGTCTACGACTGGGAACGGGGTATCCGGCAGTGCCTGCGCCTGGACCTGACGCTGGGCTGGGACAACCGCCCGGCGGCGGCCGACGACGATATCGCCAAGGCCCTGGACTACGCCGTGCTCTCCGAGCGGGTCATGGCATTTGCCCGTGACGCGCACTTCCAGCTGGTGGAAACCTTCGCCGAGCGCCTGGCCGAGCTGCTGATGGCGGAGTTCGGCATCAAGTGGCTGCGCCTGAAAGTCACCAAGCCCGGCGCCGTTGCGGCGGCCATCGGCGTGGGTGTGGAGATCGAACGCGGATGCCGCTGACGACGGTCTACCTCGGGCTTGGCAGCAATTTCGAGCGCGAGCGCCATCTGCTCGCCGGGCTGGAAGCGCTGGACGCTTTCCTCGAGGACATCCGCTGCTCGCCGGTGTTCGAGAGCGAGCCGGTGGGCATTCGCAGCGGCCCCTTCTACAACTTCGTGATCGTCGCGCGCACCGAGCTGGCGCTGGCGGAGCTGAGCCTGCGGCTCAAGCACATCGAGGCGGACAATGGCCGCTATGCGCCGGAGCGCAAGGGCCTGCCGCTGGATATCGACGTGTTGCTGTACGGCGACCTGCACGGCGAGTTCGACGGCCTGACGCTGCCGCGCGCCGAGGTGCTGAAGAACGCCTTCGTGCTCTGGCCGCTGGCATTGCTGGCGCCCGAGGCGAAGCATCCGGCGGTGCAGCGTTCCTTCTCCGAGCTCTGGGCGGACTCGCGCATCGAGCAGAAGCTCTGGCCGGTGCCCTTCCAGTGGCGCGGTGTGGAGCTTACGCCGGCGGCGCTGATCGCAGCGCATCCGGCGGCTTGATCTTGCGCCAGTGTCCTATTGGGCACCGAGCCAGTCTTTTGTAGGAGCGAGCTTGCTCGCGAACAATCTATCCGGCGACTCAAGCGCTGGGCGGGTTCGCGAGCAAGCTCGCTCCTACAGGATTAATCCACGGTTGACTGGCTTTCCTTATAGACCTTCAAGGCCGCCAGGCGCTCGCGCTTGAGCGCTTCGCCCAGCTCGGCGCCCTTGTATCCCTTCTCCAGCAGTGGCTGCACCGCGACCGCGCGGGCGGCCTGCGCCGCGCCGCGCAGGTAATCGGCCTGTGGATAAGCACGCTCCTCCAGCCCATGCCGGCCACGGGCGTCCATTTCGCTGGCGGCGATGAATTCCTCGAAGCGCTGTGGCCGGCGGTAGACGTCGAAGGACTGCAGCAACTCCAGGAGGGTATTCGGCCGCAGCTCGAGTGCTCGGTGACAGTGGGTGTGGTACTCGCCTACCAGCCGCGCCAGCTCCTGGCAGTCACGCGGGACCTTGAAGCGGGCGTTGATCGCGTCGATCAGTGGCAGGCCCAGGTGTTCATGGGCGTGGTGCTTGGGCCATTCCTCCTCGCGAGTTTCACCCTTGCCCACGTCATGCACCAGGCAGGCCCAGCGCACGCTCAGCGGCTGGTCATGCTTGGCGCATTCACGCAGGACGGCCAGCACGTGCTCGCCGGTATCCACTTCCGGATGATGCTGCGGTGGTTGCGGCACGCCGAACAGCGCGTCGACTTCCGGCATCAGCACGGCCAGGGCGCCGCAGTTGCGCAGGACCTGGATGAACACGTCGGGGCGCGATTCCATCAGGGCGCGGGAGATTTCCTTCCAGCTGCGTTCGGCGGTCAACGCTTCCAGTTCGCCGGATTCGGACAGCTCGCGCATCAGCGCCAGGGTTTCCGGCGCCACGCTGAAGCCCAGCGGGGCATAGCGCCCGGCGAAGCGGGCGACGCGCAGCACGCGCAGCGGGTCTTCGGCGAAGGCCAGGGAGACGTGGCGCAGCTGGCGGGCTTCGAGGTCTTCCTGGCCGTGGTAGGGGTCGATGACCTGGCCATCATCGTCCTCGGCCATGGCGTTGATGGTCAGGTCGCGGCGGATCAGGTCCTCTTCGAGGGTGACGTCTGGGCTGGCGTAGAAGGTGAAACCGCCGTAGCCGCGCCCGCTTTTGCGTTCGGTGCGGGCGAGGGCGTATTCCTCGCCGGTCTTCGGGTGGAGGAAGACTGGGAAGTCGGCGCCGACCGGGCGGTAGCCCTGGGCGAGCATCTCGTCGGCGCTGGCGCCGACCACTACCCAGTCGGTGTCGCTGAAGGGGATGCCGAGCAGGCGGTCGCGCACGGCGCCGCCCACCTTGTAGATCTGCATGAAGCTGTCTCCTGTTCTGGGGGATAGCTTCGGGGTTCTGTGCGTTAGCTTCAAGCTGGGGTGCTGGGCGCGGTTCGCGAGCAAGCTCGCTCCTACAGATGTGGTCGGGATTTTCGTAGGGCTGTGGGATTACGGCGCAGCGGAGGGAATTTGCTGGACCAGCGCACCGATGGCGTCTTGGAGCAAGGCACTGCTGGAGTGCGCGGGGCTCAGGCCGGTGCTGACGGTGCCTTCCCAGAGCGTCTGTTCCTGGGCGTCGGTCAGGCGCAGGCGCAGGGTGCCGGTTTCATCGCGCAGGCGGTGGATAGCGAGGTAGGGGCCGAGCGGATTCGGCGGCGGCGTGTCGACCTTGAATTCCAGCGGTGCATCCTGAAGCGCCAGCCAGTAGTAGACGCGCAACTGCGGTGCGGCGCTTTCGCGGTAACCGCGCTCGATCAGGCCCTGGCGGACCTGGGCGTTGATCAGCGGATAACGGCTGCGGTAGGGCAGGGCATCGACGGCGTTTTCCGGTGGCATCAGCTGGAAATCGCGCAGCCCCACCAGGCGCGCATCGGCGGGATGCGCGACCTGGGCGTGGGGAACGGGGTTGCTGCAAGTCGCGACAGCAAGGCAGAGCAGGAGAATGGCGAACAGACGCATGGCGGTCTCCAGCGGGGTTACCGCCATGCTTGTCGCGCCCATTCCCGGCGGTCAACCGATCAAATGGGTGGGAATGATCAGGTCGAGACGCGGGTAGCCCTCCTCGCTGTCGCGTTCACCCTTTGGGGGCATGTGGAAGGTATTGACGATGTTCTCGCCCTGCAGGGTCTCCAGGTGGATGTCGAAGCCCCACAGGCGGTGCAGGTGCTTGAGCACGTCGTCGGTGGATTCGCCCAGGGGTTTGCGGTCGTGCTGCTGGTGGCGCAGGGTCAGCGAGCGGTCGCCGCGGCGGTCGACGTCCCAGATCTGCACGTTCGGCTCGCGGTTGCCGAGGTTGTACTGGGCGGCCAGGGTTTCGCGGATCTTGCGGTAACCGTCGTCGTCGTGGATGGCGTCGACCAGCATGTCGTCCTTCTGGTCGTCGTCGAGGATGCTGAACAGCTTGAACTCGCGGATCACCTTGGGCGAGAGGAACTGCAGGACGAAGCTCTCGTCCTTGAAGCTCTTCATGGCGAACTTGATGGTGGCCAGCCAGTCGCTGCCGGCGATGTCCGGGAACCAGCGCTTGTCTTCCTCGGTGGGGTTCTCGCAGATGCGGCGGATGTCGCGGTACATGGCGAAACCCAGCGCATAGGGGTTGATGCCGCTGTAGTAGGGGCTGTCGAAGCCGGGCTGGTAGACCACGCTGGTGTGGTACTGGAGGAACTCCATCATGAAGCCGTCGCTGACCAGGCCTTCGTCGTAGAGGTCATTGATCAGCGTGTAGTGCCAGAAGGTCGCCCAGCCTTCGTTCATTACCTGGGTCTGGCGCTGCGGATAGAAGTACTGCGCGACCTTGCGCACGATGCGCACCACTTCGCGCTGCCAGGGCTCGAGCAGCGGGGCGTTCTTCTCGATGAAATAGAGGATGTTTTCCTGCGGCTCGCTCGGGTAGCGCGCCAGGCCCTGTTCCTTGTCCTTGCCGGTGGCCTTGGGAATGGTCCGCCAGAGGTCGTTGACCTGGCGCTGGATCTGCTCCTCGCGCTCCTTCTGGCGCTGCTTCTCTTCTTCCGCGGAGATCGGATAGGGCCGCTTGTAGCGGTCCACGCCGTAGTTCATCAGGGCGTGGCAGGAGTCCAGCAGGTCTTCCACGGCGTCGATGCCGTAACGCTCCTCGCACTTGTTGATGTAGGACTTGGCGAACACCAGGTAGTCGATGATCGAGGTGGCGTCGGTCCAGGTGCGGAACAGGTAGTTGCCCTTGAAGAAACTGTTGTGTCCGTAGCAGGCGTGGGCGATCACCAGCGCCTGCATGCACTGGGTGTTCTCTTCCATCAGGTAGGCGATGCACGGGTCGGAGTTGATCACGATCTCGTAGGCGAGGCCCATCTGGCCGCGCTTGTAGTTCTTTTCCGTGCTGAGGAAGTGCTTGCCGTAGGACCAGTGGTTGTAACCGATGGGCATGCCGACGGAGGCGTAGGCATCCATCATCTGCTCGGCGGTGATCACCTCGATCTGGTTGGGGTAGGTGTCCAGCGCGTAGCGCTCGGCGAGACGGCTGATCTCGCGGTCGTATTGCTGGATCAGCTCGAAGGTCCACTCCGAGCCGGTGGCGATCGGCTGGCGCTTGCTCATGCGACGAGCCTCCTCTGGAACAGCTCGCGGAACACCGGGTAGATGTCCGAGGCGGAGACGATCTGCTGCTGGGAGAAACTGTCCTCGAAGGTTTCGCGGATCTTGTCGTACTCGAACCACAGCGCCTGGTGTTCGCGGGGGGTGATCTCGACGTAGGTGTAGTACTGGACGAACGGCATGATCTGCTTCATCAGGATGTCGCGGCAGACCGGCGAGTCGTCGTTCCAGTTGTCGCCGTCCGAAGCCTGGGCGGCGTAGATGTTCCATTCATTGGTGGGGTAACGCTCGACCATCACCTCCTGCATCAGTTTCAGGGCGCTGGAGACGATGGTCCCGCCGGTCTCGCGGGAATAGAAGAACTCTTCCTCGTCCACCTCGCGGGCGCTGGTGTGGTGGCGGATGAACACCACCTCGATCTTCTCGTAATTCCGCTTGAGGAACAGGTAGAGAAGGATGAAGAAGCGCTTGGCGATGTCCTTGGTGGCCTGGGTCATGGAGCCGGAGACGTCCATCAGGCAGAACATCACCGCCTTCGAAGTCGGGTTGGGCTGCTTCACCAGCAGGTTGTACTTGAGGTCGAAGGTGTCGAGGAACGGCACCTTGTCGATGCGCGCGCGCATGGCGGCGATCTTCTGCTCCAGTTCCTGGATATCGCCCAGGTTGTCCGGTTCCTCGCGCTTCAGCCGATCGAGCTCCGCCAGCGCCGCGCGCAGCTTGCCGCGGGTGGAGCCGGACAGCGCGATGCGCCGCGCGTGGGCCGAGCGCAGGGTGCGCACGATGTTGATGCGCGAGGGGTTGCCCTCGTTGCTGATACCGGCGCGCACGGTCTTGAAGGTGTCGCTGCCGGTGAGGTGGCGCTTGACCAGGTTGGGCAGCTCCAGGTCCTCGAACATGAAGTCGAGGAATTCCTCCTGGGTGATCTGGAAGACGAAGTCATCCATCCCGTCGCCCTGGTTGCTCGCCTTGCCGGCACCACGGCCACCGCCGCCGCCCTGGGGGCGCGGGATATGTTCGCCGGTGGTGAATTCCTTGTTGCCGGGGTGGATCACCGTCTGGCGACCGCCACGGCCATGGTGCAGGACCGGCTCGTCGATATCGCGGCCAGGAATACTGATCTGCTCGCCGTGTTCCATGTCGGTGATGGAGCGGCGGCTGACGGCTTCTTCGACGGCCTTCTTGATGTGCTCACGGTAACGCCGCAGGAAGCGCTGGCGATTCACCGTGCTCTTGTTCTTGCCGTTCAGACGCCGGTCGATGACGTAGCTCATGAATGCTCCTCAGGGCCTGCTGCGCAGCGGCTTGGAGCCGCCCCGGACAGGTCCGAATGCGACGGCGACCGGCGCGGCGGGGAATGCCGCCGCGCCGATGGCAGACTACTGCGACTTGCGAACCCGCAGATACCATTCCGACAGCAGGCGCACCTGCTTCTCGGTGTAGCCGCGCTCGACCATGCGTTTGACGAAGTCGTTGTGCTTCTGCTGATCCTCCTTGCTCGCCTTGGCGTTGAAGCTGATGACCGGCAGCAGGTCCTCGGTGTTGGAGAACATTTTCTTCTCGATCACCACGCGCAGCTTCTCGTACGACAGCCAGCTGGGGTTCTTGCCGTTGTTGCCGGCGCGGGCGCGCAGCACGAAGTTGACGATCTCGTTGCGGAAATCCTTCGGGTTGCTGATGCCCGCCGGTTTCTCGATCTTCTCCAGCTCCTCGTTGAGGGCGGCGCGGTTGAGGATTTCGCCGGTTTCCGGGTCGCGGTATTCCTGGTCCTGGATCCAGAAGTCGGCGTACAGCACGTAGCGGTCGAAGATGTTCTGGCCATACTCGCTGTAGGACTCCAGATACGCGGTCTGGATTTCCTTGCCGATGAACTCGACGTAGCGCGGCGCCAGGTATTCCTTCAGGAAGCGCAGGTAACGCTCGCGGGTTTCCGGCGGGAACTGCTCCTGCTCGATCTGCTGCTCCAGCACGTAGAGCAGGTGCACCGGGTTGGCGGCCACTTCATGCGGGTCGAAGTTGAACACCTTGGAGAGGATCTTGAAGGCGAAGCGGGTGGAAAGCCCCGACATGCCTTCGTCCACGCCAGCGGTGTCGCGGTATTCCTGGATCGACTTGGCCTTGGGATCGGTGTCCTTGAGGTTTTCGCCGTCGTAGACGCGCATCTTCGAGTAGATATTGGAGTTTTCCGGCTCCTTCAGGCGCGACAGCACGGAGAACTGCGAGAGCATCTTCAGGGTGTCCGGCGCGCAGTGGGCGTGCGCCAGGGAGCTGTTGATCAGCAGCTTGTCGTAGATCTTGATCTCGTCGGAGACGCGCAGGCAGTACGGCACCTTGACGATGTAGATCCGGTCGATGAAGGCCTCATTGTTCTTGTTGTTGCGGAAGCTGTGCCATTCCGATTCGTTGGAGTGGGCGAGGATGATGCCGCTGTAGGGCAGCGAACCGAGGCCTTCGGTGCTGTTGTAGTTGCCTTCCTGGGTTGCGGTGAGCAAGGGGTGCAGGACCTTGATCGGCGCCTTGAACATCTCGACGAATTCCATCAGGCCCTGGTTGGCCCGGCACAGGGCGCCCGAGTAGCTGTAGGCGTCGGCGTCGTTCTGCGGGAATTCTTCCAGCTTGCGGATATCCACCTTGCCGACCAGTGCGGAGATGTCCTGGTTGTTCTCGTCGCCCGGTTCGGTCTTGGCGATGGCGATCTGGTTGAGGATCGAGGGGTGCAGCTTGACCACGCGGAACTGGCTGATGTCGCCGCCGAATTCGTTGAGGCGCTTGGTCGCCCAGGGTGACATCACCGAGCGCAGGTAGCGCCGCGGGATGCCGTAATCCTCTTCGAGGATGGCGCCGTCTTCATCCGGATTGAACAGCCCCAGGGGCGATTCGAACACCGGTGAGCCCTTGATGGCGTAGAACGGCACGTGCTCCATCAGTTGCTTGAGCTTCTCGGCGAGGGAGGATTTGCCGCCGCCGACCGGGCCCAGCAGGTAAAGGATCTGTTTCTTCTCTTCCAGGCCTTGGGCGGCGTGGCGGAAGAAGGAAACGATCTGGTCGATGCACTCTTCCATGCCATGGAAGTCGGCAAAGGCCGGGTAGCGGCGAATCACCTTGTTGGAGAAGATCCGCGACAGGCGGGAATCGACGGATGTGTCGAGTAGTTCAGGCTCGCCGATGGCCATCAGCATCCGCTCGGCGGCGGTGGCATAGGCAATCTTGTCCTGCTTGCAGATGTCCAGATACTCCTGGAGGGAGTATTCCTCTTGGCGGGTCGCTTCGAAGCGTTCCTGGAAGTGACTGAAAATGCTCATGACGTCTCCTCGCTCGATGCATGGAGCCGGCGCCGGATCGGTCTGTGCGGGTGCGGTCGGGCTGCCAGCGCTGCCGGCGAGAATCCCCCAGAACTCCAACGGAACCTGGCCTCTGCCCTGATCCGCCCCCAATGGTCACTGCCGATTAGCCGGAAGCCGGTGTGCCGGCTCTCCCTTTTTTGGATGGCCTGAGGGAAAGGATAGTTCGTTCTTTGATGTGTAAAGGACGAAAGCGCGAGAAGTTACAGATTTTTTGAAGGGGCTAATCCGCCCCTTTCGTAGGGGCTTTCAGTCAGCTTCGCCAGCGCTGGTATCCGCGGGATAGACGCTGCGCCACAGTTCGAAGCCGCCGTCGAGGCTGTAGACCTCGGAGAATCCCTGCTGGACGAAATAGGCCGCTGCGCTCTGGCTGGAGTTGCCGTGGTAGCAGACCACGACCAGCGGTGCATCCATGTCGGCTTCGCGGATGAAGTCTGCTACCGAGTGGTTGTCGATGTGCCGGGAGCCGCTGATGTGGCCCGTCGCGTAGCTTTGCGGGTCGCGGATGTCGACGACCTGGGCGCCGCTTTCGCGCAATTCCTGGGCCCGGTCGGGGGCAATGCGTTTGAAATCGCTCATGGGTTACCTCGCAAGGCGCGGGGCCTTCGGCCCCGCTGCAATCATTCTGGTTTATCGGCGCAGCTGCAGTGGATGCGCTCGAGGGTATCGACGTTCATCAGCGTCATGCTGCCGCCCCACACGCAGCCGGTGTCGAGAGCGAACAGGCCGGGGACGTCACACCGGCCTTCCAGTGCGGCCCAGTGGCCGAAGATGATCTTGCGCCCGGCGGCCTTGCGCTCGGCATAGCTGAACCAGGGGGCGTAGCCGGGCGGGGCGGCGTCCAGGCCTTCCTTGGATTTCAGGTCGAGTTTGCCGTCGGGCGTGCAGAAGCGCATGCGCGTGAAGTAGTTGGTGATCACCCGCAGGCGTTCGATGCCGTGCAGCTTCTTGTCCCACTTGGCCGGCTCGTTGCCGTACATGCCGTCGAGGAACATCGGCAACTGGCTGTCGTCGCGCAGGGCCTTCTCGACCTCGGCGGCGCGCAGCAGTGCCTTCTCGACGGTCCATTGCGGCGGGATGCCGGCGTGCACCAGGGTGATGTCGCGCTGGGCGTCGTGATGGATCAGCGGCATCTGCCGCAGCCATTCGATCAGTTGCGCGCAGTCCGGCGCCTCGACGATCTCGCGCAGGGTGTCGTTCTTCTTCAGGCGTTCGGCGTTGCAGGCCACGGCGATCAGGTGCAGGTCGTGGTTGCCGAGCACGCAGACCAGCGAATCACGCATGGCATAAAGGAAGCGCAGGGTCTCCAGCGACGCCGGGCCGCGGTTGACCAGGTCGCCAACCAGCCACAGCTTGTCCTGGGCCGGATCGAACTTCACCTGCTCGAGCAGACACTTGAGCGGCTCCAGGCAGCCCTGCAGGTCGCCGACGGCATAGGTGGCCATCAGTGCAGCGCCCCCGGTACGGCGAGGCGGAAGGCCGGGATCTCGGCCTCGAAGTGGTGACCGTCGGTGGCGACCATCTGGTAGCTGCCATGCATGCTGCCGACCTTGGTGGCCATCACGGTACCGCTGGTGTAGGTGTGGCTGGCGCCCGGTTCGATCAACGGCTTTTCGCCGACCACGCCGGCGCCGCGCACTTCCTGCACGTGGCCGTCGCCGTCGGTGATGATCCAGTGGCGGGTCAGCAGCTTGGCGGCCAGCTCGCCGTGGTTGTGGATGGTCACGGTATAGGCGAACACGTAGCGCTGCTGCTCCGGCTGGGATTGCTCGGGCAGGTGGCGGGTGGTGACGCTGACGCTGACCTGATAGCGCGGATCGCTCATGCGGACGGCTCTTGTTCGGCTTCCGGGTGGGTGGCGCTGTAGCGGTTGGCCAGGCTCACGAAGTCGGCGACGCTCAGCTGTTCGGGGCGCAGGGTCGGATCGACGCCGGCGGCCTCGATGTCCTCGACGCTCATCAGCGTGCGCAGGGTGTTGCGCAGCGTCTTGCGGCGCTGGTTGAAGGCTTCGCGGACGATGCGTTCGAGAACGCGGTGGTCCTTGGCCGGATGTGGCGGCTCAGCGTAGGGCACCAGGCGCACGATGGCCGACTCGACCTTGGGCGGCGGGTTGAACGCGCCGGGGCCGACGGTGAACAGGTAATCCACGCGGCAGAAGTACTGCACCATGATCGACAGGCGGCCCCAGTCGCCGTTGCCCGGCTCGGCGGCCAGGCGCTCCACCACTTCCTTCTGCAGCATGAAGTGCATGTCCTGAATCAGCGAGGCGTGGTCCAGGAGGTGGAAGATCAACGGCGTGGAGATGTTGTAGGGCAGGTTGCCGACCACGCGCAGCTTGTCCTCGGGAGACGCGACGAGGCTGGAGAAGTCGAACTTCATGGCATCGCCCTGGTGCAGGCTGAAGTTGGGCTTCAGGCCGAAGCGATACTTCAGTTGCGGGATCAGGTCGAGGTCGAGCTCGATCACGTCGAGCTTCGCATTGCTGTCCACAAGGCCTTCGGTCAGGGCGCCCTGGCCCGGACCGATTTCCAGCAGGTGCTGGCCTTCCTTGGCGGCGATGGCGCGCAGGATCTTGTGAATCACCCCGGCGTCATGCAGGAAGTTCTGCCCGAAGCGTTTACGGGCGCGGTGCTGGAAGAGTTCGGACGACATAGATGCGGCTCCAGGCTTCAAGCTGCAAGCGACAAGCCAGAGCCAAAGCGGTGTTCAAAGGGGCAAAGTTTACCAGCTGACACCGCCTGCCGCTTGTCGCGTGCGGCTAACGGCTGGCGGCTTCGGCCATCTGGTAGGCCGTTTCCAGTGCGACCTGCAGGCTGCCGCTGTCGATCCGGCCGGTGCCGGCCAGGTCCAGCGCGGTGCCGTGATCCACCGAGGTGCGGATGATCGGCAGGCCCAGCGTCACGTTCACCGCCGCGCCGAAGCCCTTGTACTTGAGCACCGGAAGGCCCTGGTCGTGGTACATCGCCAGCACGGCGTCGCAGTGCTCCAGGTGCTTGGGGGTGAACAGCGTGTCGGCCGGCAGCGGGCCGATCAGTTGCATGCCCTCGGCGCGCAGGCGCTCCAGGGTGGGTTCGATGATCTCGATTTCTTCGCTACCCAGGTGGCCGCCTTCGCCGGCATGGGGGTTCAGGCCGCAGACCAGGATGCGCGGGGCGGCCAGGCCGAACTTGTCGCGCAGGTCGGCATGCAGGATGCGGGTGACCCGCTCCAGGCGCACCGAGGTGATCGCATCGGCGACCTGCCGCAGCGGCAGGTGGGTGGTCACCAGGGCGACGCGCAGGCCGCGGGTGGCGAGCATCATCACCACCTGGGCGGTTTGGGTGAGGTCGGCGAGGAATTCGGTGTGACCGGAGAAAGCGATGCCGGCTTCGTTGATCACGCCCTTGTGCACCGGCGCGGTGATCATTCCGGCGAAGTGCCCATCCAGGCAACCTTGGCCGGCGCGGGTCAGGGTTTCCAGTACGTAGGTGGCGTTGGCCTGGTTCAGCTTGCCCGGCTCGGCCGGGGCGGCCAGCGGGGTGTCCCAGACATACAGGGTGCCGGCCGGTGCGGCGGCGTCGGGCCACTGGCCGGGGCCGACGTCCTGCAGGTTGACGTTCAGCCCGAGCAGGGCGGCGCGCTGCGCCAGCAGTTCACGGCTGGCAATGGCGACCAGAGGATGCGGCTGCGCTTCGCGGGCCAGCAGCAGGCAGAGGTCGGGACCGATGCCGGCGGGCTCGCCGGGGGTCAGGGCGAAAAGGTGGCTGTTCATCAGGGGATCTCGAATCAGGATCTGCAGCGGATGGGGCCTACTCTACGACGAAGCCTGCGTTCTTCGAAGCTTTCGGCGGGCAAAAAGAAACCCGGCCGGGGCCGGGTTTCTTTCGAGCGACTCGCGCCGCTTACTGCTTGATCTCGACGTAGGCTTCGTCGCGGATCTGGCGCAGCCACGCCTGCAGTTCCTCGTCGTACTTGCGTGCGCGGAGGGTCTGGGCGGCTTGTTGCTCGCGGAACTTGTCGCTGCTGTCGGTGGCGCGACGGCCGAGGACTTCCAGCACGTGCCAGCCGAACGGCGAGCGGAACGGCTTGGTAACCTGGCCTTGCGGCGCGTTGTTCATCACCTCGCGGAATTCCGGTACCAGGGACTCCGGGTCGACCCAGTTGAGGTCGCCGCCGTTGAGCTTGGAGCCCGGGTCTTCGGAATACTTCTTCGCCAGATCGCCGAAGCTTTCGCCAGCCTGGATGCGCTCGTAGAGCTTCTCGGCCAGGCGCTGGGTCTCTTCCTCGCTGCGGATCTCGCTGGGCTTGAGGAGGATATGGCGGACGTGGACTTCGTCACGCAGCATCTTGCTGCCGCCGCGCTTCTCTTCCAGCTTGATGATGATGAAGCCGCCCGGGGTGCGCACCGGCTCGGTCACGTCGCCCACGGCCAGGCTGCCGACCATGCTGTCGAACGGCGAGGGCAGCTGGGCGGCCTTGCGCCAGCCGATCTCGCCGCCTTCCAGCGCGTTGTCGCCGGCCGAGCGGGACACCGCCAACTGGCCGAAGTCCGCGCCCTGCTTGAGCTGCTGGTACATTTCCTGGGCCTGACGAGCCGCAGCCTGCACGGTTTCCGGCGAGGCGCTGTCGGGTACCGGGATCAGGATGTTGGCCAGGCGGTACTCTTCGGAGAGCTGGATCTTGCCGAGGTCGGAGGCGAGGAAGTTCTGCACTTCCTGCTCGCTGACCTGGATGCGCTCGGCCACGCGGCGCTGGCGCACACGGCTGATGATCATCTCGCGGCGCACCTGCTCGCGGGCCTCGTCGTAGGACA
This sequence comes from Pseudomonas sp. Pseusp97, assembly GCF_047304025.1. Lineage (NCBI taxonomy): Bacteria > Pseudomonadati > Pseudomonadota > Gammaproteobacteria > Pseudomonadales > Pseudomonadaceae > Pseudomonas > Pseudomonas sp. Pseusp97. The sequence continues at coordinate 34,358 of NZ_JBGLYK010000030.1, forward strand.
GGCCGTCGTGGGACAGGGCGGCGCGGAACTGATCCAGGCTCATGTTGTTGCGCTGGGCAATGGTACCCATGGCCTGGTTCAGCTCTTCATCGGTGATGCGAACGCCGGAGCGGTCGCCGATCTGCAGCTGGATGTTCTCGATGATCAGGCGCTCGAGCACCTGCTGGGTCAGCACGTGCTCGGGCGGCAACGGCGCGCCGCGCTTCTGGATGGTTGCACGGACTTCGCGCAGGCGCTGGTCGAGCTGGCTCTGCATCACCACGTCGTTGTCGACGATGGCGACCACACGGTCCAGCGGAACCACTTCGGCGTGCACGACGGAACTTGCCAACAGCGCGCCCAGCATCAGCGGGCGCAGGGCCTTACATAGCATTGTCTTCACGTTGACGATAACCCTGGATACCTTGGTCGAGGAAGCCTTCCACCTGGTTGCCAACCACGCCGCCAAGGCCTTTCAAGATGATTTGAAGGAATACACCGCGGTCGGCCTTGGACGTCGAGGTGATGAACTCGTCGTCGTCGTAGTCGACCCAGTAGCGATTGATCAGGCGCAGCTTCCAGCAGCAGCTGTCGTACTCGAAGCCACCGAAGGCTTCCAGCGTGCGGCTCTGGTTGTAGTCGAACTGCCAGCGGCCGATGGCGGCCCACTGCGGCAGGACCGGCCAGATGAACGAGAAATCATGCTGTTCGATCTTGTACTCGTCGCTGCCGTATTCGAACTGCCCGGTGTTCGGGTTGAAGCGCTTGCTGTCCGCACGGTAGCGGTAGCCGGCGTTGAGCACCTTGCGAGGATCGGCTTCGGGCTGATAGTGGAACATCAGGTTGCCGTTGTCGGTGTGGTGCGTGTTCGGGTTCCAGTTGAAGTCCGAGCTGGCATACCAGTCATGGTCGAAGCGATAGATGCCGGTGAGCGCGTAGGGAGAGCGCCAGGTATCGGCGTCCGGGTTCTTCGCACCGCTGACACGCAGGTCGTTTTCGGTCAGGCCCGGCAGTTGTACGCGGCGGTCGCTGAAGTAGTAGATCTGGCCGGCGGCGATGTAGGCGCGCTCGAAACCGTCGTCCTCGATGAAGCGCGAGCCCAGGCCGAGGGACAGCTGGTTGGCGTCGCCGATGCGGTCGCGGCCGGTGAAGCGGTTCTCACGCCACAGCGAGTCGTAGCTGAAGGTGAACTCGCCGGTATCGAAGGTCGGCAGATTGTCCTGGTCCTTGTACGGCACGTAGAGGTACATCGCGCGCGGTTCCAGGGTCTGGCGGAACTTGGTGCCACCGAAGGTTGTGTCGCGGTCGAAGTACAGGCCGCTGTCGAGCTTCGCCAGACCCAGCGAACGATCCGGGCTGCTGTCGTAGTTCAGCCAGGGCTGGTTGTTGGCGATGTACTGCTTGCCCTTGCCGTCCAGGTCCAGTTCGTACTTGGTGTACATGGCCTTCACGGTCGGGGTCAGGAAGCCCCAGCTGCGATTCATCGGCAGGCTGATGCCCGGCTCGGCATGGAAGCGGTCACCGGTGGCGCGAGCCAGCCCCTGGATGTTGGTGTCCGGGCGGGCATACAGGTTCGGGTCGTCTTCATTACGACGATAGAAGCCTTCATCCAGATCGCGATCGAAGCGTACGGCCTCGGTGCTGTAGGTGAAGTTCAGGCCGCCCGGGTTGAACGGCAGTTTGCCATCCAGGGTGAGCTGCGGCAGGCGATCGTACGGGGTGACGTCGGTCACGGTCGCCAGCTGGTAGGACTGTGCATTCAGGCGGGCGGTGTAGCTGTCGCCGCGATAGGTCAGGATGCCCTGCTGGTTGACGTAGGTCGGCGAGCCGATGCCCAGCGAGGTGTCCAGGTCCTGGAAGTAGTACGGGTCGCTGATGCGGGTGTAGTCCACCTGCGCCAGCACGCGCGAATCCAGGCCGCTGACGTTTTTCCAGCCGTACAGCCAACGGGTGTCGGTGTACTGCGGGAAGTCCTTGCGGTCGTCGTTCTTGTCGTTCAGGTAGGCGGCGTTGACCTGGCCTTCGCTGCTGTGGGTCAGGTAGCGGAACTCGCCTTCCATCAGCAGGCCGCGCTTGACCATGTAGTGCGGGTACAACGTGGCGTCGTAGTTGGGCGCCAGGTTGAAGTAGTACGGCGTGGTCAGCGTGAAGCCGGTGTCGGTCGAGCTGGCGAAGGAGGGCGCCAGGAAGCCGGACTGACGACGGTTGTCGATCGGGAAATAGATATACGGGGTGTAGAAGACCGGAATGTCCTTCACCCGCAGGGTCGCGTTGGTCGCGGTGCCGAAACCGGTAGCCGGGTTCAGCTTGATGTTGTTGCCCTTGACGACCCAGGCGTTGCTGCCCGGTTCGCAGCGGGTGTAGGTGCCGTCCTTGAGCTGGATGATCGCGTCTTCCTGGCGCTTGGCGTACAGCGCGCTGCCGCGGATCTGCGCCTGGTGCATGACGTACTCGGCGTTGTCGATCTTCGCCGCGCCGTTGTCCAGTTGCAGCTCGGCGTGGTCGCCGACGATCAGCGCGCCGTTGTCGCGCAGCTTGACGTTGCCGACCAGCTCGCCGCGGTTCTCGGCCTGGTGCAGGTTGGCCTCGTCGGCCTCCACCTGCATGCTGCCCTGGCGCAGGACCACGTTACCGGCGAGGGTGGCGATCTGCTTTTCCTGCTCGTAGCGGGAAACCTTCGCCGAGACGTAGGTCGGAGCCTCGTCGTTCGGCGTCTTGTCGTTCATCCCCGGACGCACCGGCTCGACGTATTCGCCACCGCAGTACGGACCGATCTCCGCCTGCTGGGCAGCGGTGAGCTTGTCGCGCGGGATCCAGTCGAGGTGGCTGTAGTCGCTGCTGCGCGATTTCAGGCCGCGGCCGCCTGACTCGGTGACCAGTTGCTTCGGCTCTTCGCCGGCGCTGCTGGAGCTGCCCGAGGACTTCGAGCCCGCGGCAACGGCAGCGCCGCCGGCACTGACCGAGCTTGCGCCGTGTTGTGGGCGCGGTACGCTGCTGGCGCTGCTCTGCGAGGAGCAGTCCCAGGCGCCGGACGCGGAAGGCTGGCAGGCGAACTGCTCACCGGGTGCCGCGGTCACAGAGGCGAGCGGCTGGATAGCCAGCAGGCCACCGGTCACCAGTAAGGGGAATTTTCTACGGAACACGGGGAAATTCACTGCCATCTTGTTAATCCGGGCTTCCTGCGAGCCATCGGCCCAAAGCGGACCGCACGCCTCTCGATGGGCTCAAAAAGATGCTGGATAATAAAGCATGACCCGCGCAACGGCTAGGGCCGTGGAGAACCCATAAAGATGTCACAGGATGCCCGTTACCAGCAGATGATCGGCTGGTTGGACTTGAGTTTGCCCGCCGTGTTCAACGCGCAGGGCTGGGGGCCGGTGCCCGAGGCCAGCCTCACCGCGGCCAGCAGCGACGCCAGTTTCCGCCGCTATTTCCGCTGGCAGGGAGAGGGCCGCAGCCTGATTGTGATGGACGCGCCGCCCCCCCAGGAGAACGTCCGTCCCTTCATCCAGGTCGCCGGCCTGCTGGCCGAGGCCGGTGTGCATGCGCCGAAGATTCTCGCCGAAGAGGTCGAGCAGGGTTTCCTGTTGCTGGACGACCTGGGACGCCAGACCTACCTGGATGTACTCACCGCGCAGAACGCCGAGGAGCTGTTCGAGGATGCCCTCGACGCCCTGGTGGCCTTCCAGCGGATTGATGTTGCCGAGCGTTTGCCGGCCTACGACGAGGCCCTGCTGCGCCGCGAGCTGCAGCTGTTCCCCGACTGGTACCTGCAGCGCCACCTGGGCGTAACACTGGAAGGCGAACAGCTCGCCCGCTGGGAGCGCACCTGCGACCTGCTGGTGCACAGCGCCCTGGAGCAGCCGCGCGTCTTCGTGCACCGCGACTACATGCCGCGCAACCTGATGCTCAGCGAGCCGAACCCCGGCATCCTGGATTTCCAGGACGCGGTGTACGGTCCGGTGACCTACGACGTCACCTGCCTATATAAGGATGCATTCCTCAGCTGGCCGGAGCCGCGCGTGCACGACGGCCTGTCGCGCTACTGGCGCAAGGCCCAGGCCGCCGGTATCCCGCTGCCGGACAGCTTCGAGACCTTCTTCCGCGCCAGCGACCTGATGGGCGCCCAGCGCCACCTGAAGGTGATCGGCATTTTTGCGCGGATCTGCCATCGCGACGGCAAGCCCCGCTATCTCGGCGATGTGCCGCGCTTCTTCCGTTATCTGGAAAGCGTGATCGCGCGCCGACCGGAACTGGCCGACCTCGCTGCGCTGCTGGCCGGCCTGCCCAAAGACGAGACGCACCCCGCATGAAGGCCATGATCCTCGCCGCGGGCAAGGGCGAACGCCTGCGCCCGCTGACCCTGCACACGCCCAAGCCGCTGGTGCGTGCCGGCGGCGTGCCGCTGATCGAGTACCAGCTGCAGGCGCTGCGCCGGGCGGGATTCGATCAACTGGTGATCAATCACGCCTGGCTCGGCCAGCAGATCGAGGATCACCTGGGCGACGGTTCGGCGTTCGGCGTCAGCATCCGCTTTTCCCCGGAGGGCGAGCCGCTGGAAACCGGTGGCGGTATCTTCAAGGCGTTGCCGCTGCTGGGTGACGGGGCCTTCGTCATCGCCAACGGCGACATCTGGACCGACTTCGACTATGCAGGCCTGCACGGTGCTCTGGCTGAGGGCGACCTGGCGCACCTGGTGCTGGTGGAGAACCCCGGCCACCACAGCCGCGGCGATTTCTGCCTGAAGGACGGACGCGTCAGCGATTACCTCGATGGCCAGCCGAGCCTGACCTACAGCGGCATCGCCGTCTTGCGTCCCGAACTTTTCGAGGGCTGCGAGCCTGCTGCCTTCAAGCTGGCGCCGCTGCTGCGGCGGGCGATGGAAGCCGGCCGTGTGAGTGGTGTCCATCATCACGGACGCTGGATCGACGTGGGCACCCACGAGCGACTGGCGGAAGTCGAACGCCAACTGGCGGAGGGCTGAGGTGTTCTGGCCGGGCACCCTGGTGGGCGTCATCGCCGGCTGGGCATTGGCAAGCATTCCCGGCGCCATGCTCGGTGCGCTGCTGGGCCAGGTGCTCGACCGGCGCCTGAAGCCGCGCACCTGGCGGGGCCTGCTCGATCAGTTGCGCGGCGGGCCGCGGGTGTGCGACCAGGAGCTGCTGTTCCTGCTGCTCGGTCGCCTGGCCAAGAGCCGCGGTCGCGTGGTCGATGCGCACATCCAGCAGGCGCGCGCCGAGATGCAACGCCTGCAACTGGATGACAAGGCGCGCCGGCAGGCCATCGATGCCTTCGGCCGCGGCAAGCTGGGCGGTGACCTGCTGGACGCTGGCCTGCGCCAGCGCCACGGCCGGGAGGCGACTGCCGAAGGCCTGATCCAGGCGTGCTGGCGCATGGCCTGGGCGGGCGGTACGCCGAACGCTGCGCAGAAGAACCTGCTGTTGCAGTGGGGCGAATCGCTGGGGCTTTCCCGCTCCAGGGTCCTCGCGCTGTCGGCGAACGCCGAGCCGCCCAGGCCGCCGGCCACGCCGCGCGAATCCTACACCGCGGCGCTGCGACTGTTGGGCGTGACGGTGGAGAGCGAGCCGGAAGAAATCAAGCGTGCCTACCGCAAGCTGATCAGCCAGAACCACCCGGACAAGCTCGAAGGCATGGGGGCGAGCCCCGAGCGGATCGCTGCGGCCACCCAGAAGACCCGCGAGATCCAGGCCGCCTACCTGCTGGTCCGCCAGCGCCGCGGCTTCCGCTGATCAGGGCTGCTCGGTCGGCTCCAGGTGCATCGACAGCCAGCCGCGGATGCGCCGATAGAGTTGCTCCTGTTCCGTGCCGAGGTCGGCGGGCAGGGCATTCATGCCGATCTGCACGTAGTTGGGCGCCTTCTGCCGCTTGCTCGCCTGCAGGCGCAGCTTCGCGGCCGCCACGTCAGGCGCCTTGTCCTTGTAGTAGAAGTCACCGGTGGCGAGGTTCAGCAGCGGCACGGTTTCGTCCAGCGATGGCTTGAAGTCGCGCGGCATCTCCGGCGCCACCAGCAGCAGGTTCTTGATCTCGGCTGGGGTGCGCTCGCCCAGGTAGCGGGTTGCCCAGTAGGCGCCGGTACCGTGGCCGAGCAGGACGATGGTTTTCGGGTTGTGTTGCTGTGCCAGTTCGACCGCGGCCTGGATGCGCGCGAGCACGCGCTCGGCGTGGGCCTTGCGCAGCTCCACCGGGTCGGTGGGCGGCGGCGGAGCCTCGGGGCTGGCC
>NZ_JBGLYK010000310.1:0-4960 GCF_047304025.1 Pseudomonas sp. Pseusp97
GGGGGACCCCACCCCGCCGCCCCGGGTGGCCCCCCTCCCTTAAACCCGGGGGCGCGCCCCCCCCCCCCCCCCCCCCCCCCCCCCTCGGGGGGGGGGGGGGGGGGAGAGGGAAACTCCGAGCACGGACCTTCAGAGAAAGACAGTTGCTCCTACGCGGGGATTGAACCTTGGGCAGGAGCGGACTCCGTCCGCGATAGGCATGGACGGCACGGACTCAATCCAGAAACAAAAACGGCGCGATCGCATGAAGCGCTCGCGCCGTTGTCGGGTATCCCTTCGCTCAGGCCGTAACGGCTTTCTGCTCGTGGGCGTTGTGCAGCACTTCGATCAGGCAGTCTTCCAGTTCGAAGCGTTCGTGCAGTTGCTGCCGCAGGTTCTTCAGCTCGCTGGTCAGGCAGGTGCCTTCGCGGCAGTCGCCGTTGTCGCAGCGGTCGTTGAAGTTCAGCGCATTGGCGGTGATGGTTTCCAGCCGCGGGTAGATCTGCTTGGCCAGTTCCAGGCCGCGCGTATCGCCGAAGGCCTGGGCCTCGTTCATCAGCTGTTCGTAGACTTCGAAGTGGCCCGCCGACACGTAGTCGAGCAGGAGCTGGCAGAAGTTCTGGAGATTATCGGCGTTGGTCTTCGGCGCCTGGACACCGTCCAGGGAATCGAATGCCCGGACCAATTCATGTCGATCCCGCAACCAGCGGTCGATCAGCTGGTGTACGCCTCCCCAACGTTCCTGGGCATTACGGCAGCTCTCGAGCATGTTGTCCTCACTTCCCTTTTCGCCGTCCCGGCTAGGTCCGCCCCGGGACAATATTCTGTCGATTCTCGACGTCCGCGATGTGTGAAGCTTGTTCGGCGGCGGCTTTCCGACGGAGTGGAAAACCAGAGTATGCCCGCCCGTTACTGCCTTCAAGACACCCGCAGCGGGAAAATTCATACGAGCGTTTAATCGATAGACCGCGACGCCTCTGGCCTGCGCCGATGCGGCAGAGGCCATGGCGAATTGAGATGCGACGCTCAGCCGCGGCGGCGGAAGAACTGCACGATGGCGAACAGGGCGAAGCCGATGAAGGCCAGCAGGCTCCACTCCGCAATGCTCATGCCCAGTAGCGTCCAGGTGACCTCGGCACAATCGGCCGAACCGTGGAACATGGTGTAGAGGATCTGCGTGTAGGGCATGCTCTCGAGCATGAAATCCAGCGGCGGCAGGCAGGACGGCAGCTGGTCCGGCGGCAGGGTCTGCAGCCAGAGCTGGCGACCTGCAGTGCCGGCGCCGCCCAGGGCGCTGAGCAGGATCAGCACCGAGTACACGCGCGGCGCACGACCGTGCAGCGCAGCGATCAGCGAGAACAGGCCGCAGCCGGCGAAGAAGATGCGCTGCAGGATGCACAGCGGGCAGGGTTCCAGCCCGACCACGTACTGCAGGTAGAAGCCGGTGCCGAGCAGGGCGACGCAGGCGAGGAAGGCAAGGAAGAACAGGGAACGAGGGCTGGCCAGGTTCATGGCGGCTCCGCTGAAAAGCGCTGTTGCACGAAAGGCCGCTACGGTAGAGGAAACACGGCGATCAGTTCAAGGCGAGTGTCTAGACTGGCCGTGGCACTCATCCGGGAATTCCTGCCATGCGTCGTCATTTCCTGCTTTGCTCGCTGCTTTCCCTGACAGCAGCGCCTGCCAATGCCGCCCCCGATCTCAGCCAGATCCGACTCCCCGAAGGTTTCCATATCAGCCTGCTCACCGACCAGGTTCCAGGCGCGCGCGCCATGGCCTGGGGCGACAAGGGCACGCTGTTCGTGGGCAGCCGCTCCAGCGACAAGGTCTATGCGGTGAAGCCGGACGGACAGGTCACGGCGCTCGCCGATGGCCTGCAGATGCCCGTGGGCGTCACCTTCCACAAGGGCGACCTGTATGTCTCGTCGATCAACCGCATCGTCGTGCTGCGCGACATCGAGGCCCACCTCGATGCTCCACCCAAGGCGGAGGAACTGCCGACGCAGTTTCCGAAGGAAACCGCGCATGGCTGGAAGTTCATTGCCTTCGGCCCGGACGACAAGCTCTACGTACCGGTCGGCGCCCCCTGCAATATCTGCCGCCCGGACCGCGAGCAGTACGCCAACCTGCAGCGCATGAACGCAGATGGCGGCGAGCGGGAAGTGGTCGCCTACGGCATCCGCAATACGGTCGGCTTCACCTGGCATCCGCAGAACGGGCAGCTGTGGTTCACCGACAACGGGCGCGACCTGCTCGGCGACGACAAGCCCGATGACGAGCTGAACAAGGTCAGCAGGGTGGGCGAGGACTTCGGTTATCCCGACTGTCACCAGGGCGATATCGCCGACCCAGAGGAAGGCAAGAAACCTTGCTCCGCCTTCACCCCGCCAGTCGCCAAGCTGGGCCCGCACGTGGCCGCGCTGGGGCTGCGCTTCTACACGGGCGAGCAGTTCCCCGCCGAGTACCGCAACAACCTGTTCATCGCCGAACATGGATCGTGGAATCGCACACAGAAGATCGGCTACCGGGTAAAGCGCGTTGAGCTCAACGAGGATGGGACGCTGAAGCGCCAGAGTGTGTTCGCCCAAGGCTGGCTCGACAAGGACGGCGCGGTTCACGGGAGGCCGGCAGACGTGCTGGTGGCGCCGGACGGCTCGCTGCTGGTCAGCGATGACCAGAATGGAGCCATCTATCGCATCAGCTATGGCAAACCCTGACAAGGAAAACGGCGCCCGCGGGAGCCGTTTTCACTTCCATCATCGACGCGGGTCAGGCCCGCACGGCGACCGCTAGCGAGACCGGCGGAGCGAGCAGCCCAAGGCCTTCCTGGAACAGCTGGTTGCTGCGTTCCACCTCGCCCAGCTGCGCCAGCAGGCGCGCCAGCTCGGCACAGGTTTCGGCGCTGCGCTGGCGGCCCAGGCTGGCTTCCAGATACTCGCGCGCCTTGCCCCACAGTTTGTTCTGCAGGCTCAGGCGACCGAGGGTGAGCAGCAGCTCGGGATCTTCGCCATGCTGCTTGAGCCAGCCTTCGGCAGTCTTCAACTGATGCGCTGCATCGCGGCCACGGGCGCGGCCATAGAGATGCACCAGGCGGCTGTCATAGCCCTCCTTGAGCGCCTTGCGCAGCACATCCTCGGCCTCTTCCGGTGCACCCAGGCGCAGCAGCTGCTCGGCATAAGCGGCTACCAGCGGAGGCTGGGCGCGAAGGTTGGAAGGCACGTTCTGCCAACGCTGGGTCAGCGGCTGCAGGCTGCTTTCGCCCTGGCCGATACCCTGCTCGCCCGCCTCGCCCAGCGCGGCCATCCAGGTGCGGCGCTCCAGATCCGCCAGCTCGGCGTTCTGCAGCACGCGCTCCTTGCGCAGCTCGGGTAGCAGCACGCACAGCGCCTGCCATTCGTGGAGACTGACGTAGAGCTGCTGGAGCAGCCGTAGCACGGTCGGATGACGCGGGTGATCCTGGTGCAGCTTGTCCAGCACCACGCGGGCACGGGTGAAGTCGCCACGGTTGATCAGCAGCTGTGCACGGGTCAGGCCCACGGCGAGTTCGGCGCCCGGTTCGCGCTGCTGGGCACGATCGAGCAGCTCGTCGCATTCCTCGGTCTTGCCCAGCTCGTTGGCCGCACGGGCGGCGCCCAGGTAATGCGGCAGCGGGCGATCACTCAACTCGGCAGCGCGGCGCAGGTGACGCAGCGCCTGCGCCCAGTGGCCTTCGGCGAGGTCGCGCTGACCGTGCTCCTCGGCCAGCTGCGAGCGACGGCGACGGTTGAAGCGCGACCAGGGATTCACCACGCGGCCCGACACGCCCAGCAGGCGCAGCACCAGGCGCACGGCGAGATAGATCACCCAGAGCAGCGCCAGCAGCGCGAGGAAGGTCCAAAGGCTCGATTCGTAGCGGAAGCTCTTGTAGGCGATCAGCACGTAGCCGGCCTGTTCCGCGATGGCCAGCCCGACCAGGGTGGCCGCCAGGACCACGGCAAGGATCAGCACATAGACACGGCTCATGGCTGGGTCCCCGCGGCCGGCGCCACCGCCTCCTGCTGCTGCACCGCGTTTTCGCGGCGCGACAGGTAGGCCTGCAGCGAGCTCAGGGCCGGGCCGAGGTCCGGCGTCTGCACGGTGACGGCCTGGCCACCGAGTTCATCCAGGCGCGCAAGCAGAGCGCGGCTGTCGGCGAGGTCGGCGTTGAAGAAGTCGCCGATGATCTGTTTGGCCTGCTTCAAGGCCTGCTCGTAGACGTCCTGCTTGCCATTCAGCGTGGCCCATTGCGCCTGTTCCAGGGCGAGGCTCAGGGCGAGGCGAACGCGATCCAGCTGCTGCCCGGAGAGCAGCGGGCGGATGTCCTGGCCTGCGTTGAAGTCGATGCGCACGTACTGCGAGACACGATCCCACCACTCGCTCCAGCGATCGTTGCCGTCGCTCCAGGCGGTCTTCGGACCGGCGCCGGCGTCGGAGGGTTTGAAGGCGGGATTCAGCGGTTGCAGCTGGGCCGCCTGGTCGCGCAGCGCGCCCAGTTGCAGGAACAGCCCGGTGCGGTCCGGACGCGGCAGCGCACGCAGCGCTTCGAGGCTCTTGGCCAGTTGCGCGCGCGCGGCAAAGGCGCCCGGATCGTTGTTCACACGAAGGATGTCGTCCGCGCCCTGGACCAGCTCGGTGGCGCTGTCGATATCCTGCAGCGCGGAGAGACGCAGCGCTGCCAGGCGCAGCAGGTGTTCGGATTCGGCCAGGCGCCACTGCTGGCGGCTCTGCCCCAGCACCTGCTTGACCTGCTTGGCCAGCTGCTGCTGATCACCCTGCAACTCCACCACCAGGCGGCGACGGGCTTCGAGCTCATCGGGGTTGGGCAGGCTATCCAGGCGTTTGTTCAGCGCCGCGTTGGCGCCCTGGACGGCCTGCGCCTGCGCGCGGGCGTCTTCCAGCTGCGCGGCGCGTTGCTGCTCGGCGCCCTTGAGCTGCTGGACCTGCCAGACGCCCCAGCCGCCTGCGG
>NZ_JBGLYK010000311.1:0-4874 GCF_047304025.1 Pseudomonas sp. Pseusp97
GGGGCCGCCAGCCCGCGCGCTCCAGCACCCCCCCCGCCTTTCGTATGGCGTTGGGCGGGCCCGCGGTGGCCCGCCAATTCCGGCGCGGTGGAACAGTACAAGGACAACGAGGGGCGCACTGTCCTCGCCTGTCGTCACGCGCAGCTCCAGGGCGCGCGGGGCATCCGGGAAACCGGTGTGCCGTGCGGGTTCGCGAGCAAGCTCGCTCCTACAGCCTCCCTTAACCTCTGAGTGCTCTTCGTAGGAGCGAGCTTGCTCGCGAATTCCCATGCGGCGGAATTTGAGGTCACCGGCAAGCAGCGCTCAACGGCCAGCCATTTCTTATTTGCGAAAAATTCGCAAATTCTCTTCAGTTTTCCCCCGCCTCGTTCGTCTTGATAGGAACGATTCGGATTTGCCGATGATTTGCTGATTCGCGCGCCGTCTCGCCCCGTTGTGCGTCCTGCTTCCCGGCAGGCCGGGTCCAGGAAAAGACGATGCAATCACCCGCTCCAAGCGCCTTGCGCGAGATGCTCAAACTGCTGCGGCCGCACTGGCTGCCGCTGACCGCCGCCACGCTGCTGGGGATTCTCGGTGGCTCGGCCATCACCGCGCTGCTCGCCACCATCAACTACAGCCTGCACTCCGAGGGCGGCATGCCCGCCGGGCTGCTGCTGGGCTTTGCCGGGCTGTGCGCGCTGGCGCTGCTGGGCTCGATCATTTCCGACAGGGGCACCAATTACGTCGGTCAGCACGTCATCGCGCGGCTGCGCAAGGACCTGGGCAGCAAGATCATCTCCGCGCCCATCGAGCAGATCGAGCGCTACCGCAGCCACCGGCTGATCCCGGTGCTGACCCACGACATCGACACTATCAGCGACTTCGCCTTCGCCTTTGCGCCCCTGGCGGTAGCGCTGACCACCACGCTCGGCTGCCTGGGTTACCTGGCCTGGCTGTCGCCGCCGATGTTCCTCGCCACCGCCATCGCCATCGTCGTCGGCAGCGCCGTGCAGTACGTTGCGCGGGCCAAGGGCATCAAGGGCTTCTTCGAGGCAAGGGACAAGGAAGACGAACTGCAGAAGCACTACCGCGCCATCGCCGAGGGCGCCAAGGAGCTGCGCATCAGCCGCCCGCGCCGCTTCCAGCACTACAGCGAGCGCCTGCAGGGCACCGCCGACGAGATCTGCGACATCCAGCTGCGCTCGATCAACCTGTTCAACGTCGCCAAGGGCTTCGGCTCGACACTGTTCTTCATCGTCATCGGCGTGGCCCTGGCCTACCAGTCCCTGTGGCCGAGCACCGACCAGGCGACGCTGTCCGGTTTCATCCTGGTGCTGCTGTATATGAAGGGCCCACTGGAAGGCCTGATCGGCCAGCTGCCGGTGGTGACCCGCGCCCAGGTCGCGTTCCGCCGCATCGCCGAGTTGTCGGTGCGTTTCTCCTCGCCGGAGCCGAACCTGCTGTTGGCCGATGACGGTCGCAAGCCGCTGGACTTCCAGTCCATCGAACTGCGCGACCTCGCCTACCACTACCCCACCGATGATGGCTCCCGTGGCTTCGGCGTCGGCCCGCTGAACCTCAAGGTCAGCCGTGGCGAGATTCTCTTCATCGCCGGTGAGAACGGCTGTGGCAAGACGACCCTGATCAAGCTGCTGCTCGGTCTCTACGCCCCGCGCGGCGGCGAGCTGCTGCTCAACGGCGAGCCGGTGACCGACACCAGCCGCGACGACTACCGCCAGCTGTTCACCACCATCTTCGCCGACTACTTCCTCTTCGAGGACCTGCTCAAGGGCAGCCAGGACATTCCGGCCGAAGCCGGCCGCTACCTGGAGCGCCTGGAGATCGCCCACAAGGTCAGTCTCGAGGGACAGGAGTTTTCCACCACGGATCTCTCGACCGGCCAGCGCAAGCGCCTGGCCCTGGTGCAGGCCTGGCTGGAGAAACGCCCGGTGCTGGTGTTCGACGAGTGGGCGGCGGACCAGGACCCGGAATTCCGCCGGATTTTCTACACCGAGCTGCTGCCCGAACTTCGCGCCCAGGGCAGGACGCTGATCGTGATCTCCCATGACGACCGCTATTTCGGCGTCGCTGATCGTCTCCTGCGCATGAGCGCCGGGCAGATCGTGGAGATCCAGGACCACCGCGCCGCTCCACCACGGGGCGGCAGCGGCGTAGCGATGCACTGACGGCCTGGAGGTTTTTCCAACCGGGCCCGTCACATGAAGTGAATCATTCTTATTAGAAACAACATCAAGATCATAGGAGCTAACAAGTGAGTCGCACCCGCACTGCGCTGCAATCCCGGCACAAGGTGAAACCCCTGGCCCGCCTGGTCCGCGCCACCGCCCTTGGGATAGTCCTGGCGGCTTCGGCCGCCGAGGCGGCCCCGGTCCGCATCGACATCCCGGCCCAGTCCCTGGCTTCCGCGCTCACCAGCCTGGGCACGCAGTCGAACCTGCAGATCGTCTTCAACCAGACCCAGGTGCAGAACCTGCGCGCCCCCGGCGTGCGCGGCGAAATGGAGCCCACCCAGGCGCTGGAACGCCTGCTGCAGGGCACCGGCATCAAGTACCAGGTCGAAGGCAGCCGCGTGACCCTGCTGGGTGCCGACTCCACCAGCGGCGACACCCTGAACCTGTCCGCCCAGGTCATTACCGGCGCCGTCGAAGGCGAGGACAGCTACGTGCCGCGCACCTCCAACAGCGGCAGCAAGACCGACACCCCGCTGCTGGAAATCCCCCAGTCGATCTCGGTGATCACCCGCAAGCAGATGGACGCCCAGGGCGCGCAGACCGTGACCGAGGCGCTGCGCTACGTGCCCGGCGTCAAGGTGGAGGCCTATGGCCTGGACCCCAAAGGCTTCGACTGGATGTACATCCGCGGCTTCAACGCCCAGGCCACCAGCGACTACCTCAACGGCCTGCGTCAGCAGAACAACAGCTACGCCTTCTTTCGCAGCGAGCCCTACGCCTTCGAGCGTATCGACGTGGTCCGTGGCCCGTCCTCCAGCCTGTTCGGCCTGGGCGACGCCGGCGGCATCGTCAACCGGGTGAGCAAGAAGCCCACCGCCAACCACGTCAACGAAGTCCAGCTGACCGGCGGCAACCACGACCGCAAGCAGGGCCAGTTCGACCTCGGCGGCGCGCTGGACGACCAGAACCAGTTCCTCTACCGCGTCGTCGGCCTGGCGCGCGACGCCAACACCCAGGCCGAGTACGACGATGGCCACGAGGTCGAGGACGACCGCTACTACATCGCCCCTTCCTTCACCTGGGCGCCGGACGAAGACACCAGCCTGACCGTGCTCACCGACTTCCTGCGCGACCGCAACTCCGGCTCGATCTTCGACTACAGCGTCAATGGCCACACCACCGGCACCCTGCTGGGCGACCACAGCTACAACCACTTCAGCCAGGACCAGTACACCCTCGGCTACGAGTTCCGCCACCGCTTCGACGATGTCTGGGAATTCCGCCAGAACGCGCGCTACGGCCAGGTCGACCTGGTCTTCGCCAACCTGCTGCCGCAGGCCCAGGTCGGGCGCAACATCATCCGCACCGCCGACCGCTTCGACCAGCACCTGGACACCTTCAACCTGGACAACCAGCTCCAGGCCGACTTCGCCACCGGCACCATCAAGCACACCCTGCTGATGGGCGTCGACTACAGCTGGCAGGACGCCGACATCGCCCGCTGGCGCACCCTCGGCCCGTCGCTGAACCTGGACAACCCGCAGTACGGCCAGAGCGTGCAGCGCCCGACCAAGGACACCACCCTCCCCGGCCAGGCCATCGACTACAACCAGAACATCGAGCAGGTCGGCGCCTACCTGCAGGACCAGGTCAAGTTCGACGACCACTGGATCCTCACCGCCGGCGGACGCTACGACTACGTGCGCAACGACCTGGACAGCCACACCGGCGCCCACAGCATGCAGAAGGACAACGCCTTCACCGGCCGCGTGGGCCTGACCTACCTGACCGACTTCGGCCTGGCGCCCTACGTCAGCTATTCCGAGTCCTTCGTGCCCAACTCCGGTATCGGCCCGGACGGCGGCGCGTTCAAGTCCAGCGAAGCGCACCAGTACGAAGCCGGCGTGAAGTTCCAGCCCGACGAGACCCTGCTGATCACCCTGGCCGCCTACGAGCTGACCAAGGAAAACATCCTCACCCCGCAGCTCAGCGCCAATGGCGTGCCCACCGGTTTCAGCGAGCCCACCGGCGAGCAGCGTTCGCGCGGCATCGAGGCCGAGCTGAAGGCCAAGCTGGACCAGAACTGGGACCTGCTGGCCTCCTATACCTACACCAAGGCCAAGATCACCCAGAGCAACGACGGCAACGAGGGCAACCGCCCGGCCAACGTGCCCGAGCACATGGCCAATGGCTGGCTTAACTACACCTTCCACGAAGGCGCGGTCGACGGCCTCTCCATCGGCGGCGGCGTGCGCTACACCGGCTCGCTCTACGGCAACAACGCCAACACCTACCACGTCGACAACTACACCCTGTTCGACGCAGGCGTGAGCTACCCGCTGAACAAGAACGTGACCGTCTCGCTGAACGCCCAGAACCTGCTGGACGAGGACTACGCGGCCACCTGCGACAGTCCGATCTCCTGCTACCCGGGCCTGCGCCGCACCGTGCTGACCAGCGTGAAGTACAGCTGGTAAGGCGCTCGCGGAGCAGGCCGCGCGCCTGCTCCGCCAGTCGCTGCCGGGCTCCCTGTTCGCAGGGGGCCCTTTGTCGCTTCAAGAGCCTGTCGTTTTGATCGAGTGGAGAAGTCCCATGTCCCTCACCCGTCGCCACCTGCTGCAGGGCCTCGCCATCGGCGGGCTGGCCTGCGCGACCGGCCTGCCGGTGTTCGCCGGCGAGCGCCTGACGCGGATCGTCGCGCTC
>NZ_JBGLYK010000312.1:0-4785 GCF_047304025.1 Pseudomonas sp. Pseusp97
CGCGACATCCATGTCGCTCAACCCCTGAAACTCCACTTCAACGAGGCCTCCTGAACGGGGCAGTTCGGAGTGCGCGGTTGTTTCTCTGGAAGCCTTTTAGAGCCAGAGCCAGAGCCAGAGCCAGAGCCAGAGCTGGATCAGGGCGTTTGTCTTTTCGTAGGAGCGAGCTTGCTCGCGAACCGCCCCCGCGCTGACGTACCCGCTTTTCGTAGGAGCGGACCTTCCATCCCCACCGAACCCACGGCGAAACACAAGCGTAGGATGGCGTGGAGCGCAGCGATACCCATCAATTGGCGCGGGCTGGACAGCATGGGTATCGCAGGCTCCACCCATCCTACAAAAGCGCTCAACACTGGCCGAGACCGGCGCGAAACGGCTCGCGGGCGGGGCAGCTCGTGCAAGTGGCGAATGCATAAGCCCAAGTCCGCCGCGAAGGACATCGCGGACAGGGTCCGCTCCTACGAAACCGGGTACGTCGGGGCGGCGCCGGTTCGCGAGCAAGCTCGCTCCTACGACAAGCCCCAAGTCGGCAGATACGTAGGGCGCAAAACGCCGCAGGCGTTATCCGCCAGTTCGGCAGATAAACCGTTCCGGGTTATGCGCCCTACGCAGATACCTCGGCCAGCGCCCATAAAAAAGCCCCCGCACCTCAGGGTGCGGGGGCATTGGCGCCGATGGGGGAAAGCGCCAGGTCCCGGGGCTCAGCGAACCACGGCCTGCACTTCCACGTTCTCCGTGGTGCGGCCGTAGACGTCTTCCAGACGCTCGATGTCGTCCTCGCCCAGGTAGCTGCCCGATTGCACTTCGATGATCTCCAGCGGGATCTTGCCGGGGTTGGCCAGGCGGTGGACCGAGGCGATCGGGATGTAGGTGGACTGGTTCTCGGTGAGCAGGAAGGTCTTGTCGTCACAGGTCACCTGGGCGGTGCCGGAGACGACGATCCAGTGCTCGGCGCGGTGGTGGTGCATCTGCAGCGACAGGCGCGCACCGGGTTTGACGGTGATGTGCTTGACCTGGAAGCGGCCGCCCATGTCCACCGAGTCGTAGGAGCCCCACGGACGATAGACCTGGCAGTGGTTCTGGGTTTCGGTACGGCCGGCGGCGTCGAGCTGGTTGACCACCTTCTTGACGTCCTGCACGCGGTCCTTGTGGGCGATCATCATGGCGTCCTTGGTCTCGACCACCACGATGTCTTCCAGGCCGATGACCGACACCAGCTTGCCGTTGCCGTGCACCAGGCAGTTGTGGCTGTCGTGGACCGTCACGTCGCCCATGGTGACGTTGCCGTCGGCGTCCTTGTCGTGGACTTCCCAGATCGACGACCAGCTGCCGACGTCGTTCCAGCCGGCGGCCAGGGGGACCACGCAGGCGCGACGGGTCTTTTCCATCACGGCGTAGTCGATGGAGTTGTCCGGGCAGCACTCGAAGGTGGCGGCGTCGATGTTGATCAGGTCGCCGTCATGCTGGCTGCGCTCCAGGGCGAGCAGGCAGGTGTCGTAGATGTCGGCGTCGTGCTTCTTCAGTTCTTCCAGGAAGCGGCTGGCGCGGAACAGGAACATGCCGCTGTTCCAGAAGTAGCCGCCGTCCTCGACGAACTGCTGGGCGCGGGCCTCGTCGGGTTTCTCGATGAAGCGCTCGACGCGGATGACGCCGTCCGGCAGGCCGCGCTCGTCGCCGGCCTTGATATAGCCGTAGCCGGTTTCCGGGCGGTTGGCGGGGATGCCGAAGAGCACCATCTCGCCTTTTTCCGCGGCGTTGGTGGCCAGCGCCAGGGCACGCTGGAAGGCGCGCTGGTCATCGATGACGTGGTCGGCCGGGAGCACCAGCAGCAGTTCGTCGCGGCCTTCGGCAAGCAGCTTCATGGCGGCGATGGCGACCGCCGGAGCGGTGTTGCGACCGAAGGGTTCGAGGAGAATCGACTGGGTCTTCAGGTTCAGCGCTTCGAGCTGCTCCTGGACGATGAAACGGTGTTCCTGGTTGCTCACCACCACCGGCGGCTCCATGCCTTCGAACACCAGGCGCTCCAGGGTCTGCTGGAACAAGGTGTGGTCGCCGGTCAGGGCCAGGAACTGCTTGGGATACTGTTTGCGCGAAAGAGGCCAGAGTCGCGAGCCGCTGCCACCGGATAGAATTACTGGGATCATCGGGTTTCTCCTAAAGCGTTTGCGTTCTGTTGGCCGGACCACGTCATGCGGGCCGGCGTACCGTTTGGGTGACCTCTCCTGTGCCTGCCGTGGTTGCGGCGCACTGGTTTTTCTGCCGGTGTGGGGCCGGTCTTGTTGTTCTGGCTGGGGATCCGGCGCGATGTGGAGCGCCCTCTCCCTAACCCTCTCCCTGAAGGGAGAGGGGACTGTTCGGAGCGAGTCGGGACATTCCCGCTCGCCGGGTAGTACTGAAATTTCCGTGCGCACGGATGGCTCCCTCTCCCTTCAGGGAGAGGGTGGGGGAGAGGGGCGGGATTCGCCCCCAGTTCGAAGAACGCCATCCGCTGCAAGGCCTCAGTCCGCCTTCACCGGACGCTTGACCCACACCGGGTTCAGCTTGGCGCCGTCGCCAGTGACGTAGAGGCAGACCACTTCGCCGCGCTCGAGGGTGACCGGCTTGAGGTCGCTGACCTTCTTCGCGCCGTCGAACAGCGCCAGGTTCACTTTCACCGGGTTGATCTCGCGGTCGCCGTGGCTCTGCGGGGCGACGTTGCTGACGACTTCGGTCTTGCCGTCGGCGGTCTTCAGGGTGAGCGCCTTGCCGCTGAGGTTCTGTACGCGGACCAGGGCCTTCTGCTTGTTCTTGAACGGCGGCTCGGGCACCAGGCGCGGCTGGCCGCCGGGCTGGCTGACCAGGGTGTAGTAGGAATCCGGGTCGAGTTTCACCGGCAGGCTCTGCGAGCCGACCTTGGCGGTGTAGTTGCCCGGCGGGAGGAACTTGAAGTCGCTGGAGCCCAGCGGCGAGATGTCGTTCAGGGTGGCGTTGCCGACGCTGACGGACAGCTCGCCGCTGCCGGCGTTGTAGGCCCGTACGAAGGTGGAGCCCTTGGGAGCCTGCGGGCCGTACAGCGCGCCTTCACCGCCGGCGAAGGCGCCGAAGGATGCGGCGCCCAGGGCCAGTGCCAGGGCGGACGACTTCAGGGTGCGAATGCTCAGTCGGTTGATGCTCAGTCGGTTCATGGGGTTGTACCTCCGTCTTCTCTCTTGTGTGGGCGCGGGTGGCGCCCAGTTCCGGCGCTCGATGCGCCGTGAATACCTGGGTTAACGAGCAGGTGCCTGGTTGGAAGCCAGGCGTTCGTCGCGGCTACCCGCTGCCCGCAGTTGCGCCACCCAGTCCGGGTTGAACTGGCTCAGGTCGCTGTGCATCGGCAGGTAGCGCTCGGGGAACTCCCACACCAGCAATTGCGCCGGCTTCTGCTTGAAGCCTTCGTCCTGCAGGAGTTCGAGCATGGGTTCCAGGGGGCCCTTGCCCTCCTTGGCGTAGTTGATGACATCCGCCGAGAGCGCCTGCTTGAGGGCGCCGGCGAAGTTCCAGCGCGGGTTGGCGCTGTAGCTGGTACCGACCAGCGCGACCTGCGGCTGGGCGCTGTCGCCGAAGAGGTCGCCGCCGCCGTTGTCGGCGGAGGCGGCATCCTCGGCCGGATGGGTCTGGCGCTGTTCCAGCTGGTCCTCGGCGGGCAGCAGGTTGGTGAACAGCGGGTCCAGGGGCAGGAAGGTCAGCAGGTCGCCCTTGTGCGCGCCGCTCTTGCCGGCCTCGGTGACGAAGCTCTGGGACGGCAGCTCGGAGCCGACGCTGGCGCGGATGCTTTCGCCCAGGCGCTGGGCCACGGCTTCGGCGCCCAGCGGGGTCCAGTGGGTGTCGGTGCGCAGGAACACCTGGCCGTTGTCCTTGGCCTTTTCCATCGTCTCCAGCAGCTCGGGCGCGGCCATGCCGGCCTGGCGGGCGCGCTGCAGGAAGTCGGTGTAGAGCGAGGCGTGCAGGGCTGCCGGCTGCTCCTTGCCAACGTACTCGGGGTAGAGGCGGGTCTTGGCCGGGATGATCGCCAGCACCAGCTTCACGCCGCGGCGCTCCAGCTCCTGCTGCACGCCACGCACCAGCGCCCAGTTGTCTTCGAGCTGCTGCTGGGTGGGCGCGGGCTTGAACTCTTCATCGGTGAACAGCCAGCCGTCCTTGCCGATCACCACGCCGGGGCGGCCCTCGTCGAAGAGGGTGTAGTCCAGCGCGGCCCAGAGGTTGGTGCCCAGGCGCTTGATCGGGAATTGCTCGTCGTAGTGGCCTTCGAAGGCATGGGCCAGCTTGCCGTTGAGCACGGTGGTGCCCTCGGCCGCGGAGAAGCTGGGGAACGCCTTCAGCGACCAGCCGGCAAGGCCGAGCAGCATCCCGCCGAAGGCGGCGATGTAGGCGTACTGGAGAGGTTTGGCGATTCTCATGGTTTCCACTGGCATGATCTGGCCTCGCTCAGAACTGGAAGTAGAGGAACGGCGAGTAGCTCTGCGCCGAGAGCTTGAGCACCGAGGCGGCGAACAGCAGGAGCAGGGCGACGCGGGTGGCCAGTACCGGCAGCTGGGTCATCCAGTGCGGCTGGTAGACGGCGGCGCCGCTGGGCGAATAGGCGATCGCCGCCGGGTCCTGCTGGGCCATGGCCGGGGTGCGCGGCTGGGCGCTGGCCGGGCCGGGGGGCAAGGCCAATTACCCCAGCCTGAGGCCCGCCCTGCAGCCCCGCCTGCCATTGCGGCTCGCCTCCATCTACACGCGCCGCACCCTGGCCGCGCGGGACAACCTGGTCGACCTGCTGCTGCT
>NZ_JBGLYK010000313.1:0-4738 GCF_047304025.1 Pseudomonas sp. Pseusp97
ACACTGCTCCGGCCCAGGCTCCGGCGGTTCCCCTGCAGCCGTCTGCACAACAGCCTGTGGCACCGGTGAACCCGGCCGCTCCGGCTGCGCCTGCCGCTGCGACCGAGGCACCGGCCGCTCCGGTGGTCGCTGCCGCCGGCCAGGGCGTGGTCAAGGTTCAGTTCACCGCCGATTGCTGGACCCAGGTGACCGATGCCGATGGCAAGGTCATCCTCGAGGGCCTCAAGCGCAAGGGGGACTCGCTGGAAGTCGCTGCCAAGGCGCCGGTCCAGTTGCGCCTGGGCTTCGCCCAGGGCGCCCAGGTCAGCTACAACGGCCAGCCGGTCGAAGTCACGCCGGCGCGCGGTGGCACCGCGCGCCTGAAGTTGGGTGGACAGTAAGATGCATTGCGAGTCTCCGATCAAACGTCGCCTGTCCCGCAAGATCTGGGTGGGTAACGTGCCGGTGGGTGGGGATGCCCCCATCGCCGTGCAGAGCATGACCAACACCGACACCCTGGATGTGGCCGCCACCGTGGCGCAGATCCGTCGTCTGGAAGATGCAGGCGCCGACATCGTCCGCGTCTCCGTGCCGGATATGGACGCCGCCGAGGCCTTCGGCAGGATCAAGCAGCAGGTCAAGGTACCCCTGGTTGCCGACATCCACTTCGACTACAAGATCGCCCTGCGCGTGGCCGAACTTGGCGTCGATTGCCTGCGCATCAACCCGGGCAACATCGGTCGCGAAGACCGCGTGAAGGCCGTGGTGGATGCCGCTCGCGAGCGCAATATCCCGATCCGCATCGGCGTCAACGCCGGCTCGCTGGAGAAGGACCTGCAGAAGAAGTACGGCGAGCCGACCCCCGAGGCGCTGCTGGAATCGGCCATGCGTCACGTCGATCACCTCGACCGCCTGGACTTCCAGAACTTCAAGGTCAGCGTGAAGGCCTCCGACGTGTTCATGGCGGTGGCCGCCTACCGTCTGCTGGCCAAGCAAATCGAACAACCCCTGCACCTGGGCATCACCGAAGCCGGCGGCCTGCGTTCGGGCACCGTGAAGTCGGCTGTCGGCCTGGGCATGCTGCTCGCCGAAGGCATCGGCGACACCATCCGTATCTCGCTCGCCGCTGACCCGGTGGAAGAGATCAAGGTCGGCTTCGACATCCTCAAGTCGCTGCGCCTGCGCTCCCGTGGCATCAACTTCATCGCCTGCCCGAGCTGCTCGCGGCAGAACTTCGATGTGGTCAAGACCATGAACGAGCTGGAAGGCCGCCTGGAGGACCTGCTGGTGCCGCTGGACGTCGCCGTTATCGGCTGCGTGGTCAACGGTCCGGGCGAAGCCAAGGAGGCCCACATCGGCCTCACCGGCGGCACGCCGAGCAACCTGATCTACATCGACGGCAAGCCGGCGCAGAAGCTGCAGAACGATAACCTGGTGGATGAGCTGGAACGGCTGATCCGCGAAAAAGCGGCCGAGAAGGCCGAGGCCGACGCCGCATTGATCGTGCGCGGCTGACCGCAACAAGGATCCTAAGTGAGCAAGTCCCTGCAAGCCATCCGTGGCATGAACGACATCCTGCCGGACCAGACCCCGGCCTGGCGCTACCTGGAGCGCACCTTCGCCGGCCTGCTGGACAGCTACGGCTACAGCGAGATCCGCCTGCCGATCCTCGAGTTCACCGAGCTCTTCGCCCGCGGCATCGGCGAGGGCACCGACGTGGTCGACAAGGAGATGTACACCTTCCTCGACCGCAACGGCGAATCCCTGACCATGCGTCCGGAAGGTACCGCGGGCTGCGTACGCGCCGTGCTGGAGCATGGCCTGTCGGGCGGCGGCCAGGTGCAGAAGCTGTGGTACACCGGCCCGATGTTCCGCTACGAGAAGCCGCAGAAAGGCCGCTACCGCCAGTTCCACCAGATCGGCGTGGAAGTCTTCAACCTGCCCGGTCCGGACATCGACGCCGAGCTGATCATCCTCACCTGGCGCCTGTGGCAGAAGCTGGGCATGGCCGACGCCGTGACCCTGCAGCTGAACACCCTGGGCTCCAGCGAAGCCCGCGCGCGCTACCGTGACGACCTGGTGGCCTACCTGCAGGAGCGCTTCGAGCAACTCGACGAAGACAGCCAGCGCCGCATGACCACCAACCCGCTGCGCATCCTCGACAGCAAGGTGGAAAGCACCCAGGCCCTGCTGGTCGGCGCGCCGAGCCTGCACGACTACCTGGACGAAGAGTCGATCGCCCACTTCGAGGGCCTCAAGGCCCGCCTGGACGCGGTCGGCCTGCGCTACGAGATCAACCAGAAGCTGGTGCGCGGCCTGGACTACTACTGCCGCACCGCTTTCGAATGGGTGACCGACAAGCTCGGCGCCCAGGGCACCGTCTGCGGCGGGGGCCGCTACGATGGCCTGGTCAGCCAGTTCGGCGGCAAGCCGACGCCGGGCGTGGGCTTCGCCATGGGCGTTGAGCGCCTGGTGCTGCTGCTGGAAACCCTGGGCGTGGTGCCCGCCGAACTGAACCGCCCGGCAGACCTCTACGTCTGCGCCTTCGGCGAGCCGGCGGAGCTGGCTGCGCTGACCCTGGCGGAAAAGCTGCGCGAGGCCATTCCCGGCCTGCGCCTGCTGGTCAACGCCGGTGCCGGCAGCTTCAAGAGCCAGTTCAAGAAGGCCGACAAGAGCGGCGCACAGTTCGCCATGATTCTGGGTGACGACGAACTGGCCAACCGCGTGGTAGGTTTCAAGCCCCTGCGTGGCGAGGGCGAACAACAGAATATCGCCTGGGATGCTCTGCCCGAGCACCTGGCTGCCTGCCTCAAGCAGGCCTGAATCGAGCGGATAGGAGTATTGGGGTGAGTAACCGTACCGAAGAAGAACAGATCGCTGACATCAAGGACTGGTGGCAGCGTAACGGCATGCCCCTGCTGACCGGCGCCGCTCTGGCGCTGATCGTGGTGTTCGGCTGGCAGGCCTGGAAGAAGTACCAGACCAACCAGTCCCAGGGCGCTTCCATCATTTACCAGGCCCTGCTGGAAACCGCGCTGAACCCGACCGGCAAGCCCGACACCGCCAAGGTTGCCGAGCTGGCCAACAAGTTGACCACCGACTACGCCGGCACTCCGTACGCCCAGTACGGCCGACTGTTCGTCGCCAAGGTCGCAGTGGACAACGGCAAGCTGGACGACGCTGCCTTCGAGCTCAAGGCCGTGGTCGACAAGCCGGTTGACGCGACTCTGGGCGAGCTGGCTCGTCAGCGCCTGGCTCGTGTCCTGGCTGCCCAGGGCAAGGCTGAAGACGGCCTGAAGCTGCTCGACGGCAACGTCGACAAGGCCTACGTCGCCACCCGCGAAGAACTGCGCGGCGACCTGCTGCTGCAGCTCAAGCGCAATGATGACGCGCGTGTCGCCTACGAAAAGGCCAAGGCTGCCCTGCCCGAAGACGCCGCCGTCGGCGCCCTGCAGATGAAACTCGACGACCTGGCCAAGGGAGACGCCTGAGATGTTGCGTTGGAAACACGTTGCACTGCTGGCACTGACCCTGATGGCTGTGGGTTGCAGCAGCAATAGCAAGAAAGAACTGCCGCCGGCAGAACTGACCGATTTCAAGGAAGAGGTTCGCCTGGAGAAACAGTGGAGCCGTTCGGTGGGTGATGGCCAGGGCGACCTGTACAACCTGCTCGAGCCCGCCGTGGATGGCCAGACCATCTACGCCGCGTCTGCCGAAGGCCGCGTCATGGCCATGCAGCGCGAAACCGGCGAAGTGCTGTGGAAGAAAGACCTCGATCTGCCGATCTCCGGCGCCGTCGGCGTGGGCAACGGCATGGTCCTGCTGGGCACCCTGCGCGGCGACGTGATCGCCCTGGACGCAGGTTCCGGTGAGCAGAAGTGGCGCGCCAAGGTCACCAGCGAAGTGCTGGCTGCCCCGGCTACCAACGGTGACGTGGTGGTGGTGCAGACCCAGGACGACAAGCTGATCGGCTTCGACGCCTCCACCGGCAACCAGCGCTGGATCTACGAAGGTACCGTTCCGGTGCTGACCCTGCGCGGCACCGGTGCTCCGCTGATCTCCGGCCGCCTGGCCCTGGCGGGTCTGGCCAGCGGCAAAGTCGTCGCCGTGGACGTCGAGCGTGGCCTGCCGGTCTGGGAACAGCGCGTGGCCATTCCGCAAGGCCGTTCCGAACTGGACCGCGTCGTCGATATCGACGGTGGTCTGCTGCTGGTCGACAACGTGCTCTACGTTGCCAGCTACCAGGGCCGCGCCGCGGCGCTGGACGTCGGCACCGGCCGCGTACTCTGGCAGCGTGAAGCTTCCAGCTACGTGGGCGTCGCCGAAGGCACTGGCAGCGTGTTCATCAGCCAGGCCAGCGGCACCGTGGAAAGCCTCGACTCCCGTGGTTCGTCCTCGCTGTGGAGCAACGACGCCCTGGCTCGCCGCCAGCTGTCCGCTCCGGCGGTGCTGTCGAGCAACGTGGTCGTGGGTGACCTGGAAGGTTATGTACACCTGCTGAGCCAGGTGGATGGTCGTTTCGTGGGCCGCGAGAAGGTCGACGGTGACGGCGTGCGGGTTCGCCCGCTGGTAGTCGGCAGCTGGATGTACGTGTTCGGCAACAGCGGCAAGCTGGTCGCCTACACGATTCGCTAAGCTGAGTGTTACTGCCGGGGGGGGGGGGGGGGGGGGGGCCCCGGGCCGGGGGGGGGATGGGTAGAATAAGATAATGCAGGGGGAATTAGGTATGGATGGTAACAGTAGGCGGGGCCCCACCCCG
>NZ_JBGLYK010000314.1:0-4737 GCF_047304025.1 Pseudomonas sp. Pseusp97
GGCGCTGCCGGCGCCGCCGCCAAGAGCGGAGCATCGCGCTGGCTCGGCCCGCTGGCCGGTCTCGCCGCCGGTGGCCTGCTCGCCTCCATGTTCATGGGCGACGGCTTCCAGGGCATGCAGTTCCTCGACATCCTGATCATCGCGCTGATCGCCTTCATCGCCTTCCGCTTCATCGCCTCCCGTCGCCGCCAGCAGCAGGGCCAGCAGCCCGCCATGGCCGGCGGACATGCGCCGATGCAGCGTGAGATGCCGGCCGCCGCGCCGTCGATCTTCGGTGGTGCCTCGCGTCCGGTGATGGACAGCCGCCCGGTGATCAACGCGCCGAGCTGGTTCGACGAGACACGTTTCGTCGCCGCCGCCCGCGAGCACTTCATGTCCCTGCAGCAGCACTGGGACGCCAACGAGATGGACAAGATCGCCGAGTTCGTCACCCCGCAGATGCTGCAGTTCCTCAAGCAGGAGCGCGCTGATCTGGGCGACGGCTACCAGTCGACCTACATCGACAATCTCGACGTGCAACTCGAGGGCGTCGACGACCAGGCCGAGAAGACCATCGCCACCCTGACCTTCAGCGGTGTGTCGAAATCCTCGCGCTTCGATCAGGGCGAACCCTTCAGCGAAAGCTGGCGCATGGAGCGCGCCCAGGGCGAGAACCAGCCCTGGCTGGTGGCGGGCATCCGTCAGAACTGAGCCTGCATGTGACAGTGAAAAAGCCCGGCGATTGCCGGGCTTTTTCGTTTCTGCCTTACGCCTCGCCAAAGCTCCGCGACAGTCCCTGCGTGCCCGCCGCTCGTCCGGACGGCGCCCGAGCATTGGTCTTGCGCGATCAGGCGGCTACTACTGTATAAAGCGCGCCATTGGTCGAATGCAGAGAGGCCCCGCCTGTGGAAGATGTGATCGAAAAGCTGCGAGAAGTGAACGAGCCGGTACCGGTGCCGCTGGAACTGCCGGACGAAGAACTGCTGGTGGAAATCGAGGAAGAGCTGCTGATCGGCATTCCGTCGGAATTCCGCGAATTCCTGCTGCAGGTCAGCGATGTGATCTACGGCCGCCTGGAACCGGTCACCGTGACCGATCCGCAGTCCCACACCTACCTCCCGGAAGTAGCCGCCGTGGCCTGGGCCAGCGGCCTGCCGCGCGAGCTGATCCCGCTCTGCGCCGATGGTGACGACTACTACGCGGTGGCCGAGGACGGCGAGGTGGTGCTCTGGGCTGACGGCGAGCTCACCGAGGAGACCTGGGACTCCGTGTGGACCTGGGCACGCGACGTATGGCTCGATACTTGAGGGGGGGTGCCGGAATTTCCTGAAACTTCCATGGTCACACAGGCAACCCAGCGTACCTCCAGCCCTTGCTGCCCGGGCGGGTACGATGCCCCGTGGAGAAACTATGAAGTTGAAAGCCTTGTTCACCTGCCTGTTGCTGCTCGGCCTCGCCGGATGCGCCGACAAGGCCGTGGTGACGCTGCAGGACGGCAGCGAAATCCTGGTGAAGGATCACTCCGACTACGACAAATACAATGACTACTACGAATTCGAACAGCTCAACGGCGAGACGATCCTGATCAAGAAGGACAACGTCCGCTTCATCAAGACCCCGTGAAGGGCGCCCTAGCGCGCCCCGAGCCTTCCCCCGCTTTCCAGCTCCAGCAGATTGAGCAGGTACTGGCCGCAATAGCCCAGGTCCTGTTCGATGGCTTTGCGCGCGCCTGCGCCGTCGCCGCGCTCCAGCGCCTGCAGGGTGTCTTCGTGGAAATCGTTCAGGCGCAGCGACAGGTCGGCCTCGGTGAACAGCCGGTTGAAGAAGGGCCCGACCTGCAGCCACAGCGCCTCGATCATCCGCAGCAGCGTGGGATTGCCGCAGGCGCGGTAGAGCGTCAGGTGAAAGAGGCTGTTGGCTTCCAGGTAGCCGTGGACATCGCGGGCACTCAGCGCGTTTTCCATGCGCTCGGTGCACTCTCGCAGCACCGCCATGTCGGCGGGCTTCAGGTGCTTGGCCGCATCCTCTACGGCCAATCCCTCCAGGGATTGCCGCACCTGCAGGATCTGCAGGTAGCGCTCGCGGGTCATCACCGGCACCCGTAGCGAGCGCTGCGGCTCGCCCTCCAGCGCGCCCTCGGCCACCAGCCGCTGCAGGGCGGCGCGGACGGGCATCGGACTGGTGCCCCACTCATCGGCCAGGTCACGGATCTTGAGCCGCTCGCCGGGCTGGAAGCGCCCGCTCAGCAGGGCCTGGCGCAGGTTCTGGTACAGCTGTTGCTGAAGGTTGTCGGCCATCGCGATTCACTCCCGGCTGGCCGGCGGCGCCGGCAGTTGGGCGAAGGTCAGGCTGCAGTCGTGCTTCATCTTGCTTATCCCTTGTTCTCGATCAGACAGTTGCCGCCATCCACCACCAGCACTTCGCCAGTGATGTAGCTGGCTTCGGGCGATGCCAGGAAGGCGATGGCGGCGGCCACCTCCTGCGGGCGCCCGGACCGGCCGAGCGGCGTGCGCCGTCCGGCCTGGATTTCTTCCTCGCTGCTGGAGCCGGTGGCGATCCAGCCCGGCGCCACGCTGTTCACCGTCACCCCGCGGCGCGCCACTTCCAGCGCCAGGCCCATGCTCATGCCGAGCATCCCGGCCTTCGCCGCGCTGTAGGCGGACTCGCCCGGATTGCTGGCGCGCACGCCCGTGGTGGAGCTGACGTTGACGATGCGTCCGTAGCCGCGCTCCAGCATCCCCGGCAGCAGCGCGCGGGTGAGCAGGAAGGCGCTGGTGAGGTTGCGCGCCAGCGACAGGTTCCAGGTCGACAAGTCCATGGCCGCCAGTTCGGCGAAAGGCTCCGGGCTGCCCTGCATGGCCATGCCGGCGTTGTTCACCAGCACGTCTACCCTTCCCCATTGCGCCTGCGCCCATTCGGCCAAGGCGCGGACGTCGTCCTCGCGGGTCAGGTCGGCTGCCAGTGCGCGCGCTTCGAAGCCTTCGGCACGCAGCTCCTGCGCCCGCTGCAGGACGCGCTCGCTGCTGGCGGTGAGCAGCAACTTCACGCCATGAAGGGCCAGCCGGCGGGCACTGGCGAAGCCGATGCCGGACTCGCTGCCGGCGCCGCTCACCAGCGCGACCTGACCCGCCCAGATGGACTCATTCCTGACATCGGCCATGGGTATCTTCTCTATCTGTGATCACAGAATTCGTTAAAGGGCAGATTATCAGGCGTTTCGTCCGCTGTATTGACATATTTGTGATCACAAACGGATGATGTGTGAAATAACAAACGAGGTGTGCAACATGACCGCCAGCGGAATCGCCCAACCGGCCGTGGATCTCTTCACCGCCCGCGAGCGCCAGCGCTTCCTGGAACAGAATCCCAAGTCCGTCGCCCTCGCCGAGCGTGCGCACAAGTCGCTATACGCCGGCGTGCCGATGCACTGGATGGCCGACTGGTCGACGCCCTGCCCGCTGTTCGTCGAACGTGCCCAGGGCGCCCGCTTCTACGACGTGGACGGCCATGACTACGTGGACTTCTGCCTGGGCGACACCGGCAGCATGTTCGGCCACTCGCCGGCGCCGATCGCCCGCGCCCTCGCCGAACAGGGCGCACGCGGCCTGACCACCATGCTGCCCGGCGAAGACGCCGTGGTCTGCGGCGAACTGCTCGCCGCGCGCTTCGGCCTGCCCTACTGGCAGGTAACCGCCACCGCCACCGACTCCAACCGCTACGTGCTGCGCTGGGCCCGTGCGGTGACCAGGCGCAAGACCTTGCTGGTGTTCGACGGCTGCTACCACGGCACCGTGGACGACGTGATGGTGCGCTGCCGCGACGGCGAAACCGTGCACCGCTCCGGCCTGGTCGGCCAGGCCTACGACCTGACCCAGCACAGCCGCTCCATCCCCTTCAACGACGTCGAGGCGCTGGAAGCCGCGCTGGCCCAGGGCGACGTCTGCGCCCTGCTGTGCGAGCCGGCGATGACCAACATCGGCATGGTCCTGCCCGATCCGGGCTTCATGCAGAAGTGTCGCGAACTGACCCGCAAGTACGGTTCGCTGCTGATCATCGACGAAACCCACACCATCTCCACCAACATCGGCGGCTGCACCAAGCTGTGGAACCTCGACCCCGACTTCTTCGTGGTCGGCAAGCCGATCGCCGGCGGCATGCCCTGCGGCATCTTCGGCTGCAGCGCGGAAATGGCCGAACGCATGGCCGCCTCGCGCAAGAGCGCCCAGGAAGACAGTCATGGCCACGGCCACAGCGGCATGGGCACCACGCTCTCGGCCAACGCCCTGGCCATGCACTGCATGCGCGCCAACCTGGAACAGGTGATGACCCAGGCGGCCTACGACCACATGCTGCCGCTGGCCAAGCGCCTGGCCGACGGCTTCCGCCGGCTGATCGGCAAGCACGGGCTGAAGTGGTCGGTGACCGAACTGGGCGCGCGCAGCGAATTCCAGTTCTGCCCCGTCTCCCCGCGCACCGGCGCCGAGGCAGAAGCGGCGTTCCACGACGAGCTGCAGATGGCCCTGCACCTGTACCTGATCAACCGCGGCATCCTCATCACGCCGTTCCACAATATGACCCTGTGCTGCCCGGACACCACCGCCGCCGACGTGGACCGCCTGATCGAGACCCTCGATGCCGGCATCAGCGAGCTGCTGGCGATTCCCGGGGCCCGCGAAGCCTGATCAATACCTGTAGGAGCGAGCTTGCTCGCGAACGCTCTTTGCGAGTCCGCAGCGGGGCGGGTTCGCGAGCAAGCTC